>NZ_JAIXHZ010000192.1:0-11710 GCF_043392705.1 Dysgonomonas sp. Shenzhen-Wh21 | reverse complement strand
TTTCAAATGTTGATACTTCAATCATTCCGGGGCTTATATCTACCTTGCCTGTATTATTCCTCATAATCATGTAGGCTGGTGTTATATCAAGATTAGATCCATTCCCGGTCATGTTTATTTTGCAGTAATCGTAAGAGAAGGACCAATACCCAATAACAGTTCCTTCATTATTCAAGAGCTTAATACTTCGTGTGTCCGGGTCAATGATTATTCTATTTCCATCCTTGTTGGATTCTATTTTACCTCGTATTAAAGCCTGATTAGCTACAAGAAAACCCGAGTGTGTCACAAGGAAGTTAACGACATCATCCTCTCTGTATGGATTCTCTGCAAGGTTTATGGCTTGGTCGAATGTACCACCCGCCCAAAATGCCGGAGCTGAATAACCTGTTGATATGCTCATCTGTGTCGGTTCTTGCGTTTCCGATGAGAGGGCTCTTAAATTGCTAAGATTTGCCGTACCAAGTTGTTGGTTTAGCTGTTCCCATTCTTCCGACTGCTTTAGGTCTTCTATCGTTTCATACCCGAGAGCTTTACATAGATCTTTCATTGAAAGACCAAAGCCATTACCGTCTTTCTTCTGATGTGCCCTTACATCTGTACCGTTAATTTTTACAAGATAATGATCGAACTCGGCATCGGATGAAGCGAATCGTTTGTCTGTAATTGTTATTTGTTCCATTTTTTTTATTTGATTAGTTGTAATTCGAATACGTTTATTAATTCTGTCAATACAGGGTTTTGGTGCTGCATTTCTATTAATTGCTTTTCAGCTTCTGCGAGTTGCTTTTTAGGTGTTTCTTTTGTTGGCACTCGCAATCTATCTATCAAGTAGTCGCCTATGTCATAACCTCGCTCTTTTTCTTCATCGGTGCAATTATCTTCAAGTAGTGTAGATACATTCACATTGATACCGATACTTTGAGCTTCTTTTGCTATTTGCATCCATTTATCAAATGCCACTCCGGTTTTTGATGTATCGGGAAATAGTAAGACATTCCACCCTTTCAGAGGTCTTAGTTTGTCAAGGTTCAACCAACCCAATGCACCCGAAGCCATCCAAAGAAACTCAGGCATTGCCCCTGCTGCGATTATTGCACTTTTCTCCGATTCACAAATACAGATCGTTTTCCCTTTGTTGTTTTCCGACCGGATGAGGTGTAAACCAAACAAGCACATTTGTAGGTTGTAATTCTCGGATAGTTCGCCTTTCTTTTTCAAGATGGCGTGTACCCAATTGACCGCCCCCGGTTCATCTTTTATTCGTTTGCCTATTTCGGGATCGTACTTCTGTATCTTTGCCGTTCTGCATTTTCCTTGTTCGTCTATTTGAGGAAATATAACCGCCTTATCTTTGGTACATCCTATAAAATAGGGATCAATCGTTCTCTTTATGGTTTCCCAATCGAATAAATAGAAAAGGAAGTACACAAAGTTGCTGTTTCGGGTTTTCGCACTATCAAGAATATACCTCATCGGAATAGTCCCCATTGGTTCAATCGTTACCGCTTTGATTGGTCTATAGTTCTGATCTCTCTTTATCTGAGGGTTCGAATCTCTTTCGGTTGGATGATCGGTAAACCATTCTTTTGGGGTATAGTGATAACCGCAACTATCTTCACGGTCGCATCGTCCTACCGATTCATTTATAAGCTCTCCGTTTGGCATCCTATAATAAACGAAAGTCTTTTTATCGCATGAAGGGCAAATGTATTTCCTGCTACCTTTCTCTAATTCAGGTCTTTCATTCATGGTTGAATATCTTTAGAGTGAAAAAATATTTTCTTTTTCTTGCGTCACCATCGTCACAACCGTCACAGATTTTTGAAGAAGTGTGATGCACGTGACGCACGTGATGATGAAAACAAACTTTATTTTTTAGCATAAACTATTATTCCGTTTCTCGTTTTCTCGGTTGTAAAACCTAGCATTTTTATTCTTTCTGATACACTTCTTATACTGCAAGCTTTATATCCGTTTTCAATAGAATAGGTTTTATACTCGCCGTACATCGTTTTCAATAGAATATTTGGCTCTCCGCTAGTCGGTGTATAGTTTTCCTCATCAATGAACATAGCTACGCTATCCGATTCTTTCCTGTAAGCATTAACCTGATCTTTGACTAGTGTAGATTGAGTAAATTTCTTTTGTCTTAGTATTCTTCTTAATCCGGCTAATATCCAATTGAATACGCCGCTTAGTTCAGAATTGATAATCTTCTTTGCTAGTTCCGGATCTTGTTCTTGTTCAGGGATGGTTTCCGAAAATGGGATAATAATAAAGCGTCTAAAAAATGCGTTCGTTTGTTCTACTTCTTTGGGTAGTTCGTTGCAGTTAAACATCAGTTTCCCATAGACACGCATAACAAAAGGCTTTCCGTATATCTGCCTTGCTTCTACCGGTTCGCCCGATACTAATTGCTTGAAAATAGATGCTTCGAGCTTTCCGTTTATCTCACTGGCATAGTTGAGTAGCTTATTTGATAGTTCTGCTCTTTGGTAGCTATCATATTTAGTGAGGTTCTGTAATGAGTAGGAACAAATATTCTCATCGCCCAATATGGCATTAACTATCTCAAAGAATACACTCTTCCCATTCGCTCCGCTACCATAAAGAATTAATGCTTTTTCTAATTTTAGATTATTTACGAAAATATAACCAAGATATTCCGCTAACACCTTTTTACAATCCTCATCTTTTAATACACGATTTAAGTATTTATCAAAAAGAGGGCATTTTGCAGTAGCATCATATTCAAAGGGCAGTTGATATTTCAAGAAGTCCTCTCTTTCGGGTTCTCTCAATTCTTGCTTTTCGTTGCTAATCTCGAATGTGCCATTTAGGAGATTGATTAATACATTGTATTTTACTTCGGGTGTCGGTAAGTTCGATGCTGAAAGGAATTGTTTGTATAACTCATCTTTAAATTGATGGTATTTAGCTTCTAACTCTGGTACACCCATTTTCATAGCAGCCTTTGCAAGAAATGGTTTAAAATCCTCAGCACTTACTACCTGCCAATATTTAGAGTTGAACACGTAGATAAAGCCGTCTTTAGTACACAATCCCCAATTATTAGTTATGGCTATTTCCAGTATGCTATCAATAGAAATAACAACGTATAATTTTCGGGGTATTTTTTCGTCTATATCTAATCCAGCTTTGTCTCTGAAATCAACCCTTTTAATTTGGTTCAGCAAGTCAATCAGCACATTTTGATAAGATTTACCCTTATTCATTTCTTTGCGTTGCTCGTTTGCGGATAGTGCCAAATCGGCGATATGGCTTCGCAAGCTGTCAACTGTTCCTGTCATTGTCCTACCTCTTTTCCATTGTTTAGTAATTCGGGACTTGTCGATAAATACCATGCAAGGAAGCCAGTACATTTACACATCTTTCTTTCTACCTGACATAATAAACCTGCCTTTTCCAAAGCGCGCTTATGCCGGCAAATATTCTTTTGTGCTATTCCTGTCGCTTGACTTACCATTGTTGCAGTAGCAATATTTTTAGATAAATATCTGAATACTACTTGCTTTTGTGTGGGAGATACGTTACCTTTGTTGTTGTTATGTAAGGGGGTATTCAGTTTCATCGATTGCCTCCTTTCTTATTACTCATACAATAGGCTTGAGCCTTATTCTCTAACTCATCTGATGTGCTTACACGGTTTTGTAATAACCACGCATCTAACTCGTCTTTCTCAAAATAAATCAGCTTCCCGATAGGCTTGTAATGCGGAATTTTTTGTGTTGCTGTTAGCTTATAGAGATAACTTTTGCTCATCCCGGTATAACTGCTTACCTCATCAAGTGTCAATATCCTTTTATTCATTATTCTTGTCTTTTAAATTAATTATGAGGTTGTACATACCTCTGTTAATTCGCTAGCAAGAGCAAAATTGTGAAGAATATAGACTATAAGAAAAAAGGGGATAGCCTCAGTTATGTAACTATTTGATAGTTAAAAAAATCCCCTATTAGAAGGGGATTCGTTAGGGGATTTTTAGGGGATGAAATTATTTGCTTTTTAACGGTCTTTCAAGAATGGAGTATTCTGCATTCAATAGTCTATACTTATTCGGTCGTAGATCACCTGGAGGATTCACATCCCAATATTGGCACAATATCCTAGCAAACTTAGAGAACGCTATGTTCTGTTTATCTTTAATTAAGATTTGTTCTTTTTGGAATTTTTTAAAAAGGGATAAACAGACATTTCCCCTGTGCATTATATCTGATAAACCTACATTATTCTTTATTTCGTCAAGATAATTCTTAATCAGATATTCATCCTGCTTTATAATTGGGTAAGCTATAATAAAATTAATATCAATTACTTCACTTTTCTTTATTGATACATTACCATCGGGCAGAGACGTGTCGAGTTGTTTAGGGTGTGTTTCTTCTTTAGAGGGAGGTGTATAGCCTTCACTCAATAAATTCACATTACACCTATTATAAATGTTCAGTTTTAATGTCTTTTGAATATCCATTATATCAATATAAGGGTCTAAGTCGAGGCACAATTTATCTAACTGAACCCAGAAGCTATTGTAGATTCCAAAGCAAGTTATTAAATACCGTTCTGCCAAAGTTGCATCTTCGTATTCTAAATACGGTTCTCTCCAGCGACAATATCGCTCTAAAGTAATATGATAAATAGGAAGCTTGAAATGTTTTGTTTTCCCTATTTTTAAGCAAGGCTTATTATAGTAAGTAATATATTCTTTATCAGCACTTATATTTAAGTAAACGCCTATGTCGGAGAATATCCGGAATATTTTCTTTAATGTAGTTGTCTTATCGTTAGGATATTTATAGAAATTATCCTCTATTTCCTGAATCGTATCATAGAGCAAACTGCTACTTCTTGGAATTGTTGTTAATTTGTAAAGTTCATCATTGCATTTTTCGATAATGTCTGTTCCTTGCTTTATCAACCATTCAACATTATTATCCTCAATTAGGTCATCTACATAAGATAACCCTTCAAATAACCTAACAAATTCATTTAGATATTTTTTTTCCATTCTCTATATCTTTATTTGAGGTAAACTATCTATTGCTGCCTGCTTTAAGCTATCCACCGCACGAGTATACTTTTCTGTATGTTGTAGTCCGCTATGCCCTAAGAGACTTGCAACGGTCTTTATATTCGCTCCATTGTTGAGAATATTAACCGCGAATGAATGTCTTGCACAATGCCAAGTAATATGTTTATCTATCCCTGCCAGCTTCACCCAATACCTCAACGATCGTAAGCACATCGATTGGCTAGGTAAGTTAAATATGAGGGTGTTTATCTTTTCTCCTTTTTCATTAGTTGGCTGATTTCCGATAAGTGAGAGTAAACCGTCATTCAGAGGTATTGTTACCCAGCTTTTAGAACTATGGCCTTGTGTTTTCTTCTGATTGAACGTAAGCAGTCTATTCGAGTAATCAACATCATTGTACATCAAATCTTTGACATCACAGAACCGAATACCAGTATAAAGACAGAATATAAATGCTCGCCTTACATTCGGGTTTTGCTGATCGTATTTAGCATTTTGCAGTTGTTCCATTTCTTCAAGGCTCAATACATCTTTTACAAGTGCGTTCTCATCACCTTTACATACTACACCGTTGCAGGGGTTCTTTCGTATTGTGTCGTGGTCTACACCGTATTTGATAATCTTTTTAAAACGTTTGTAATGCGTTAACGCTCCTTCGCCCTTGCTGATGCTTTGTAGGTATTCTACAAATTTCAACATCATGTCTTTATTTAGTTGCTCCGGTGCGATACTGTTTTTGTAGATGGGGTATTCGATAGCAATAAAATCTTTGAACCGTTTGATAGCTGCCTTTATCATACGTTTATCACCTTTGGTATAGTTGTCATAGTATGATTGCATGAAGTCGAATATATTAATCTTTTTATTGCTCTTTAGGCGATATCCGTCTCTATCCTCTTTCATCTGCTGCTCTCTCTCAAATCTGATCTTCTTGGCAAGCTCTAAAGTTTCATCGTTGCTTTGTTTTTCTATCGGGGTTCGGGGTTTGGCGATGAGATACAAATTTAAAGATTCCTTTTTTCGGTCATGTTTTATTTTTACTTTGCCTGTTTCTTCATCAGTCCATTGTTGACGGCCTAAATAATATTCGAGATATAAGCTCTTGCGCCCATCAGCTAACAACTTCTCTTGTAGCTTTGGATTCTCCTTTGTCTTTGTAGTCAGCTTTGCCATATTCAAAGATATTTCTTTTGTTTTCTCTTTGTAGCAAATTTACGACTATTTTTTCTTTAGGGTGTACTAAAGGTGTACTATTTTGCAGAATAAAGGCAAAAATAAGAAAATATATTTAGTTTAAAATATTGTAAGTATCTGATTAATATAGCTTATAAATTCTTTTATTTTCCTTTGTTTTCGGGGTGTCGTACCCGCTCCGAGTACGGAAAACCCCTATTAATCTTTTGATTATTAGGGGTTTTTATTTTTTAAGAGGGATAGTTTGAGGAGTAAATTATATAGATGTATAATTATTTGTTATATAATTAATAATTTCTGAATAAATTTCTGCAGATGATTCTCCTGCAATAATTTCACATACAGTTTCTATTTCCTCATTCCACTCTACCCCTGTTCGAATATTAAATAAATAGAACCGTTGGATATCGTAAGGTTCATTACTGACTGAGTTCAATGCTCCATAAATGAGCAATTGATACAAATCATATTTTGTAATATTACCATTTCCTGCTTTAATTTCAACAAGGGTTTTTCCCAAACGAATATCGCCAGTACATTCAAAAAGCAAGCCACAACCTTGAAATTTAGGATAAATTTCAAAATCTTGCTTTCCATTTGAAAACGATAATAATCGATGTGCCAATTTAATAACAATATCTAATTCTGTATTTGTCAATTCATCTTTGAAATTATCAGAATTATCAAGTATCTCCATTCTTTCCGCTTCCGAAAACTGCAACTCTTTAATTAAATCTATATTTTTATCAACAAGAGATTTCATATCTCTTGGATTTGTTTTCTGCTCATAAAAATGATAGAATAGTTTAAAAGAAATACCATTTATTAAAGCTCTACGTGATGGGATATCTTCTCCTTCATAGGTTATAGGCGTATAATGTCTCTCTTTTAATCCAGAGTTAATCATTCGTACATAATGATCTATTCCTGGTAGTAATTGATTCCAGAAACTAGAATAATATTTGATAAATGTTTTTTCTGAAATCATAATGGCATAATCCAAGTTGATATTTTTGATTTTTCTTTAGCCCACTCACTAATAATACTTTCACTTGTAGAAAATGTTCGTTTATTAAATCGTAACCAATGGTCACCTTCATCTCCTAAAAAATGAGCTGCAATAATAAACATACGACGTTCCCATTTATTCATTGTTGAAAAGGCATCTTTTTTGTCTGCTAGCCAATAATAAGCCTTCCATCTTATCATTATCTGAATAACTATACTTTTTATAAGAAGGCTTTCCGAAAACTTCCCATAGACTTTGTTTATCACGTCTTCATTCTCAGCACTCGAAACAGAGCCAAGAACTCTTAATAAATATGTCATATTAATTTCAGATTGTATTATATAAGAATCATCTAAAATTAGTTGCCGTAAAACTTTATGCAAGTTCTCTCTTGTTTCAGCTTCCAATTTATCATTATGTTTGTAAGCTGATTTCATTATCTCAGGAAAAATCGGATACAATATATCAAATCTATTTATTATAGAATCAAAAGCTCTAGAAATGATATTAGAATCCAAAATGTCAAAAGTTTTGATTAATCGTTTACCAAATTGTTGATGTATTCGAACCTTCTTCAATTCATCGTTTAATAGCCCTACAATGTCAAACTCGTCTAGTTGTTCTTTTATCTTTTGGTAATCTTCATCAGCATTATCCGAGTATGGATCATAATTAATTGGAAGTGACATGAATTTAGCTCTTTCCTTTTCTTTAAAATCATCACTTTCTGCATTAATTCGAGAGGATACTAATTTCTCAAATTCAATTCGCGTTTGTATCTGTGTCTTATGTTTTTGTAGAGTGAGCCCTTCATTTTTCATTAATTTACCTGCTAAATAATTAAGAGCAGAATGAGCCTCTTGCATTGTCCTACAAAAAATATGAATATCATCTACAAATCTTTTAAATTTAAAGCCGTGACTAAATAATAGTTTATCAGAATTATTCAAAGTTAGTTCAGCTAGTAACCTCGCTGCTTCTCCTCCTATCGGCAACCCGTAAGATTTAGTGTTAGAGAACTTTTGAATAATATTTTTAATTTTCTTTGGTAAATCATTGCCTGCATCAAGTCTATCCAGTGCATTTTCTAATGGATGATGATATATTCTGTTATAAAAATCCGCAATATCACAAATAACGACATACTCGTAATCAGAATTATTCTTAAGAAAATCCAATGAGTCTCGCTGAAATCTCAACCAGTTATAGTCTGTATCAAAAAGCATTCTCTTCTCTTGATTTACACAAAATCTATAAGAATATACAACCCCTTCTTCTTTCTTAATTCTCACCTTCTCAATTGCTTCTCCCATTTCAATTACTGCTGAAAGGAAATAAGCATTCCAAAATGGATCAATTTGTGTAGCCCATCTAAAGCCTGTATATCCAATTGGAGCTAAAGCGCTAATATTTACAGGAGGATTATTCACAATCTCATTGACAAAATTTTTATCCAATTCTTGTAACAAGCCTATAATTTCATCTCTTTTATCAAAAAATATTAACTTTTCAATGGGATATGGGAAGATGTCAGTATCACCATATTTTGCAATATTATCTACTGCTAATTGAATTGATTCTATATTCATTACTATGATCTTTAAGTAATACAAACTATAAGCTAAAGTTAAAAGTATTTATAATACAATCAAACCAATTCAAGAAGAATTATTTATATCTTTATCAATGACATAAAAGCGGAGCATCCCATATAAAAGTATAATATTAACTTGTATTGCCTAAATATACTACGGATTAACATTTCTCTTTCAAAAACAATTATTGTATATCTGTTGTTTTTATAGATATGTTATAAGTATGAATTATGAATCTCAAATATCCGTTTATTGCAATCATTATGATTAGTTTATTTGCATCGTGTACAGGTATTCCTAAAAACGCAACAGCAGTCAAAAATTTTGAAGTTGAAAAGTATATGGGACGGTGGTATGAAATAGCCCGGTTCGATTTTCGGTTTGAACGAAATTTAGATAACACTACTGCTGAATATACGTTGAATGAAAACCAAACAGTAGGGGTGCTAAATCAAGGGCATGATTACATCAAGGATACTTGGAAATCGGCAAAAGGAATAGCTAAATTTGTCGGTCCCAAAGATGAAGGCAGGCTTAAGGTTTCTTTCTTCCGTCCGTTTTATGGTTCGTATAATATAATTGCTTTGGATAAGGATTATAAATATGCGCTTGTTGTGGGCAAAAACAAGAAATATATGTGGATTCTTTCACGAACTAAAACGATTCCCGATGATGTGAAAAATAACTATCTTGATTTGGCTAAAAAGCTAGACTTTGATATTGATAAGCTGGTTTGGGTAAATCACGATTGAGTATAGGATACAGTATATAAAAGAAAGAACCGATGGATCAAGATCCATCGGTTCTTTCTTTTATAAGTCCTGTCAACCTTTGTAGGCTGAGGCAATCGAATGATTGATTACATCATTCCGCCCATTCCGCCACCCATTGGAGGCATTGGAGCAGGGTTTTCTTCTTTCTTGTCAGCGATGATACATTCTGTAGTTAAGAACATACCTGCAATAGAAGCTGCGTTTTCAAGAGCTACACGAACTACTTTAGCAGGGTCGATAACTCCGGCTGCATTCAGATTCTCGTAAACATCTGCACGAGCGTTGTAACCGAAATCAGCTTTTCCTTCACGTACTTTCTGTACTACAACAGCACCTTCTTTACCGCTATTGGCTACAATCTGACGAAGAGGTTCTTCGATAGCACGCTTAACGATTTCGATACCGGTAGTTTCGTCTTCGTTTTCACCTTTTAGGTCTTCTAGAGTGCTAATAGCACGGATGTAAGCTACACCACCTCCGGGAACTGTACCTTCCTCGATAGCTGCACGAGTTGCAGAAAGAGCATCGTCAACACGGTCTTTCTTTTCTTTCATCTCTACCTCTGACGGAGCTCCTACATAAAGAACAGCTACACCACCTGCCAATTTAGCAAGACGTTCCTGTAGTTTTTCTTTATCGTAGTCTGATGTTGTTTTTTCCATTTGAGCTCTGATCTGAGATACACGAGCAGCAATAGCATCTTTCTCACCTGCACCGTTTACGATAGTCGTATTATCTTTATTGATAGTTACCTTGTCAGCAGTACCAAGCATGTCGATAGTAGCAGCTTCAAGTTTGATACCTCTCTCTTCTGAGATTACGATACCGCCTGTAAGGATAGCGATGTCTTCAAGCATTTCTTTACGACGATCACCAAATCCGGGAGCTTTAACAGCAGCAATCTTCAAGCCTGCACGAAGACGGTTAACTACTAGTGTAGTCAATGCTTCTGAGTCTATATCTTCTGCAATGATTAGCAATGAGCGACCTGATTTAAGAGCAGATTCAAGAATAGGAAGAATGTCTTTCAATACTGAAATCTTCTTGTCGTGAATCAAGATATATGGGTTTTCAAGGTCAGCTTCCATTTTCTCTGTATCAGTTACAAAGTATGGAGAGATATAACCTCTGTCAAATTGCATACCTTCTACTACATCCACATAAGTTTCTGTACCTTTTGCTTCTTCAACAGTGATAACCCCTTCTTTCTTTACTTTACCCATAGCTTCAGCGATCAGCTTACCTATAGTTTCGTCGCCGTTAGCAGATATCTTAGCTACGTGCTCTATCTTCTGTAGGTCATCACCTACAGCTACAGCCTGAGACTTGATATTTTCTACTACTTTTGCTACAGCTTTATCGATACCACGTTTCAAATCCATTGGATTTGCTCCAGCTGTAACGTTCTTAAGACCAACGCTAACGATCGATTGTGCCAATACTGTGGCAGTAGTGGTACCATCACCCGCATCGTCGTTTGTTTTAGAAGCCACTTCTTTTACAAGTTGAGCTCCCATATTCTGGAATGCTTCTTCCAGTTCTATTTCTTTTGCTACTGTTACACCGTCTTTTGTGATGTGAGGTGCACCAAATTTCTTTTCGATGATTACGTTGCGACCTTTTGGTCCAAGGGTTACTTTTACTGCATTAGCTAATGCATCAACACCTTTTTTTAGCTCGTCGCGAGCATCTATGTTAAACTTAATCTCTTTAGCCATAATGTTATGTTAATTAAAACTGTTAGTATTAAATAATTGCAAGAATATCAGATTGACGCATAATAAGGAAAACTTCGCCGTCAAGTTCTACTTCTGTTCCGGCATATTTGCCATAAAGAACCTGATCTTTTGGTTTTACGATCATATCTTCGTCTTTTGTTCCGTTGCCTACTGCAATAACTTCACCTTTTAGAGGTTTTTCTTTAGCTGTATCCGGAATAATGATACCTCCCACGCTTTTTTCTTCGGCTGCAGCCGGCTTAACAAGCACTCTGTCTGCTAATGGTTTAATACTCATGATTCTTAAATTTTTAATAGTTATATATTAATTTATTTTATGTATTCTGTTTAGATATTAGCGAAAT
>NZ_JAIXHZ010000191.1:0-3016 GCF_043392705.1 Dysgonomonas sp. Shenzhen-Wh21 | reverse complement strand
GCTGATTCGCTTTATTTACATCAAAAATCATCGGAATTAGTTTCCTAATAGTTTTTGCTTTGGTAAATTCATCTTTGATTGTTTCCGAAATATCAAGTTCTGCAATTGCTTCAAGGTGCTTTTCCGTAAAAAAGAAGCTCGTTTTGAAAAAGCGTTCCCATATAGAAAGCCAAAAGATAGTTTTTTTCTTATACACTGCCTTACCTAGCCATGCTTTACCATCATTATAGTATCTCCATTCTAGGGTTAGAGCATATTCGTTGTTTGTAATAGTTTTAAGAAAAGACACTAATATGTTGAACCCTTCACCCAGTGCTTCTTCAAGATTCTTGTTTGATGGGAATATATCCGCATCTCTTAATAGCATTTGTGCTTCCATCGTTTATATTGGTCAATAGAATTTCTCTCCTTTTTGTATCATGTTGATAGTTTTGGCAATTCGATCTGCTTTCGTTTGTTCCCTTTTCGCAGAATTAATCCAATTTATAAATGCTTTTTTCTGCCCCTCAGTATAAATTTCAAATTTTTCAAGAACTCCATCTTCATATTCCAAACACAGAAGTAATTCCTGAGGGATTATTAAAGATGTTTTGTCTTCGTAAATAGTGATATGTACTATATCTCCCGCTTGCTTTTTTATCTTTTTCCTTATTTCAGCTCTAACAGCCAAACCCACATGTCCATTTCCAATAGGCATTAGGTGTGTATTGGAAAACGCATAATCATCTATTTTTCCCTTTACTTTTAGCATTCCAAAAGATGTTTTAGGCATGGGTATTTCAGGTATTTCAACAAAAGTCCAAGCTCCTTTACCTTCAGTTTTTAATAATAGATAGTCTTTATCTACTAAGGGTGTTTCTGTTTCCATCTTTTAAAGATAATATAAAAATAGCTGTGCTAAACATATACTACACAGCTATTCTACATATTGTAATTTTGTTGTGAAAGTGTTCATTTCACAGGAATGCGTAATTCTACTATCCATGGAGCATTGGGATCTTGAACGTCGCCGGCACAACTCAGATATAACTCATAGTGATCTCTTGAGTCACATTCATATCCTTTTTCGTTAATATCAACATATATCTTCTTCCAGGCTTCATCATATTCGGCCATTGTGACCTCTACCTGCATTACGAAATATTTGCCACCAGTTATTGTATAGCGTTTCATCCCATCTTCGGGTTCGATGCCTGAAAGATCTTCCAAACAGGCTTCCGAACGTAATTTTTCGACAGGGGTATTCATTGGATCATCATGATAAACTCCGGCCATTTTAGGAGAAGCCTCCCAAAGATTATTGGCTCCAGCCCATGCGGCTAATTTCTCAAATACGTTTCCAATACCTGAATAATCTCCTGTATGCGAAATTGCAATTGTCTTTATCGGTTCGAGATTTTTTATCTCTGTGCTATTTATTTTCATAACTCTAATTTTTCAATAATTTGTTTAATAATCTCTTTTATTTCAACGGGTTTAACAACTGTTGTTGTATCGGCGTTTGCCAACACCCATCTAGCGAGTCCTTCGAGTGAGTAAGCCATGTAGGTTTGTTCTATCCGTCCGTCGGCGAGTTCTTTCTCTTCGGTCAGTCCCATAAAATAGCATCGGTCGGCAAAATGTTTAGAGACCTCTTTACTTGTACGTAAAACAACTTCGGTCAAACATTGAGGATCATCACATCCGAGAAGCGATCCCAGAGCAGGATGAACTTTTGTATGCTTATCTTCTGTTGTTTTTATGTTGCCTATACGATCAAGCCTGAATATTCGGTAGCTTTTTCGTAAGTGACACCAAGCGGATAGATACCAGCGAGGGTATGAATAAGTTATGCCCACAGCTTCCAATGCTCTTCTGGTCTTACTTTCGTCTGCATTCGTGTAATCTACTTCTATGACCAACTTGTCGTTTATACTATTTAAGATCGTTTGCATTATATTCGGTAGACTTTCTCCTGCATTCCTGCTTTTATATACCGCTATACTGTCGTCCATATCGTGGAGATATTTCTTGTCCACAGATCGTAAAGCAGCTCGTATCTTATCCATTCCCTGGCGAAAGTAGTTGCTGTTTTGGGTATCGGTAAGTTGCTCGATAATTTTTTCGGCTGTGAGGAAAGCAATTGCTTCCTCTTTGGTAAACATGAGCGAAGGTAGCCTGTAGCCTTCTATTAAAGAATAACCAACTCCCGAATTTCCGCATATCGGCACTCCAGCTTCAGACAATGTATGCATGTCACGATATATTGTGCGCAGGCTCACGTCGAAGCGTTCTGCCATTTCAGACGCTTTAACAACGGGTCGTGACTGTAATTGTATCAGTAGTGCCGATATGCGATCAAGTCGATTTAATTCTTTATTCATGTTATCATTTTACTCTATAATCAATGCCCAAAGTACGCCAAATTTATCGATAATCTCGGCATAAAGTTTGGCATAAGGTGGTTGGCTAAGTTTACATTTTATTTGCCCACCTACGTCTAATTTAGTATAAATGTCTTTCAGTTGTTCTTCTGTGTCACAGAATATAGTGAGTGTATGCCCCAAAGAACCAAAGTTAGCCTTTGTGTCTGGTAAAATATCGGCCATGCTTATAGTACAGCCATTAAAGTCAAGGTCGGAATGGATTATCTTGTCTTTGTATTCGGCAGGACTTTCCATTGCCTGATATTCTCCATAGCGAAAAATTTCTCCGACAGTACCATTAAATACTTCGGTATAAAAGTTAAGTGCTTCTTCTGCATTGCCATTAAATGACAGGTAAGGTTTGATTTTCATAATTCTGATGTTTTAAAATTTAACTACAATGCAAATGTATCACCCCATTATGACAACAGTATGTCAGCAAGTTTTTTCAATTGTAAAAAATATAAAGGTATAGTAAAGATATAGAAGAGAACACAATACTAAAAATTAGTATTTATAATCTTTTGAATTCACTAACAGTAAGTTACATGGATGATAAATGTTTCTATGGGAAATTGTATTAAAATTTACGTTTATTTACTAAATAATAG
>NZ_JAIXHZ010000190.1:0-28077 GCF_043392705.1 Dysgonomonas sp. Shenzhen-Wh21 | reverse complement strand
CGATAACGTTTGGTTTCAGCTTGTGCCCTAAAGTCTACAACGGATATGATAGGAATACTTGCCAAATAAGCGACATCGCCCTCAGTCAGGCTGGACAATTCATCTGCACGAAACAATTTACCCCATTTAGTATATCTACCGTCTTTGGTCTTGAAGCCGCCTAAGTCCCGAAAATTATAACACCCTTCCATCGGAAGATGGCGTTCAGACATATTTAGAATTTCGCCATTGTTATGCAGCTCAAAATAGATACGAATGGATGTGCTCACATTCAAAGGATATATCCCACTACCATTACCGATAAGTATTGGCTCTTTATGGTTTATACTATCGAATGAATCGCCGGCGTATAAGGACCAATTACCTTCAGTTTCGAGTCTGAAACTTGCGGCTTTAGTATACTTATCACGTATTATTTGCGCCTTTAATATAGCCGTATCCATTGATTCCTTAAAGTTTCATTTCTTGATAATGATAGCAAATGCTAAAGAGGATTTTTATAAAACCATGACAAATATACAGAATTAGTTGAAATATTGCTAACTGCCCGATTAAAACAGAGAATATGTAAAAAAAGATAAATGTTTACAAAAAAGACACAAAGTGTTGATAAGGATTTACAACTAATGTATCTTTGTTGAAATACAACAGTGTGATAAATAGTTATTTTCATGAAGATTAAGCTAATAAGTTCGTTAATAAGCATACTATTTTTATACAACTGCTCCCCTAACCCAACGACGGTGACAGTAATGTGTGAACAGGATCGTAAAGGAAATTACATCCTGAAATGGGAGTTGTATCCCGAAGTAGACAACACACCTGTTGAAATATTCGTTTCGGATAATGATAGCTCTTTTCCTTCAAATGCAAAACTGATAACCAACTCGAATGACTACATTGCCGTTATAAAGAATGAATCGGACACTGTTGAAAAACGAAAATATTTCCGCATAAAGGTTGCAGGGGTACTCTCTGAGGTTGTTACAAACCGATTCTTTGAAATGGATAGCATTCAAAACTTCAGAGACATTGGCGGATACATCACAAACGATAACAAACGTGTGCGATGGGGTAAGATATTCCGTTCGGGAAACTTCTTCCGCATGACTACTCACGACAGTTTAGAGATGAGCAGTCTAGGAATAAAAACCGTCATCGACCTCAGGTCGGAGGATATAATGAAGAAGAATATAGAAAGATATACAGCCTTCAAGAACATCCGTATCCCTATCGCTTATAATGGATACAACTCTATATCACAAAAGGTGATGGAAGGCCGGTTTCTTCGTGGTGACGCTATTATATATACACAGGATACATACAAGGATATGATCAATAACTTCGCCAGTCAGTATGCAGAATTCTTCGACTACCTGTGCGATGAAAACAATTACCCGATCGCTTTTCATTGCTACTTAGGCAAAGACCAGTCGGGGCTGGCTACATTCTTCCTGCTCAGAGCGCTCGATGTACCTATGGATATAATAGAAGACGACTATATGGCTTCAGATATGGTGATCGACCGCACAAAGCTGGTAAGAAATGCTGATAGCCTTTCAGAGTCGCGGCAAGAAGCTTTCACAATGCTTTCAAGAACAGATTTAGCATACTTGAAATATGGTATCTCCTGCATCAGAGAGAAACGGGGATCGGTAGAAGACTACATGCTCCATGAATTGAAGCTGACTCCCGAGAAGAGGAAAAAGCTGAAAGCAATATTACTGCACTAAACGAAACAATAGACTTATATAATAACGAGACTTGGATGCAACGACAAATCCAAGTCTCGTTTTTGTATTTGCTATAGCGTGTTATTTTACCTCTACTTCTATAATCGAACTTATATCATCCAGCTTACCATCGATTGTAAATGTTACATCTCCGGTCTTTTTATCTCTATTCCAAACAAGCTTGGAGTCTACATTCAGCCATTTTGCCGACTTTATGTTAGGAATGTTTAATGTAATGGACGGAGTATCTTTCTCCAGAATGTGAATATAATAGGTCTTGCCCTTATTGGTTATTGCTCCCCACGATTGAGGGAGGGTAAAACCTTGCTTCGTTCCATATATAGTATATCCATACTTATCCATCCATTCTCCCATTTGCTGAAGCCTTTCTACACATTCCGTCTGAATCTTTCCATTCGGCATTGGACCTACATTCAACAACAGGTTTGCACCTGTCCCGGCTGTACGGATAAGCAAATGCAAAAGTTCCTTTGTCGATTTATATTTATCATCAGTAATATCAAATCCCCAAGATCCATTTATGGTCTGACATGTTTCCAACGGAAGTTTAGACACCTCTTGTCCACTCAGCCCTCCTTTATTTTCGCCCGGCACATCACGCTCAAATATCTGATAGCTCTCACCCTCAAAAGGAGGTAAGTGATGATTGTTTGCGATCAAACATTCTGGCTGTAGGCGATGGATCAGTTCATATATTTCAGGGTAATGCCAATCAACATAAGTAGACTGATCTGTTCTATTCTCATGTTCTGTCTGATCCCAATGACCATCAAACCAGATACCGGCTATTGGACCATAGTTCGTTAACAACTCGGTCAACTGCGCTTTCATAAAATTAATATAGCTGTTCCAATCACTTTTTTCTGTACGTCCCGATCCTTTTCCTGTACGTCCTGTCTCATACTGATAGTCGGAACGCATCCAATCCAGAATCGAATAATATAATACAAGCTTCATACCTTGCTTATGGCACTCATCAGCTAGCTGCCTAACAATATCCTTGCCATAAGGGGTATTCATTATGTTCCAATCCGACTGCTTGGTATCCCAGTTGCTGAAACTATCATGATGACGCGAGGTAAACGCAATATATTTCATCCCTGCGCCTTTAGCTATCTGAACCCACTCTGCTGCATTAAATTCCTGCGGATTAAAGAAATCTTGGAGTCGCTTATATTCATTTGTTTTTATCGGGCGGTTGTTCATCACCCATTCGCCATCACCTAGCACGCTATAAGGTCCAAAATGGACGAACATCCCAAAACGGGCATCTTCAAACCACTTAACATCGGGTTTTACGGCTTTCGATTGTGCCGACAAATTTGCCATAACGAATATTAAAGCAAGGGATAAAAAATACTTTTTCATTTTGTTTTTATTTTAGACATTAAGGTCAATTCTCAATTTAATTAATATGAGCTTTTTATATACCTGAGGTAGATACAAAAATAAACAATTAGCGTGTCACCCACTTCTACTTTTCCGATAAACCAATAGTACAAATTCGATATTATCTATTACCTATATTTCTCAATATAGTATAAAAGCGATCGGCAAGCGTTTGATTATAAATTGTTATATGTCTCTCTGTATTCGCTCGGAGTCTTTCCTATATGATGCTTAAAAACCCTGTTGAAATAAGAGATATTATCCAAAGACAGTTCCATCGCCACATCCCTTATTGGCATATCGGTAGTAAGCAGAAGTAGTTGAGCCTTTTCTATCTTTTTCATGTTCACATATCTGAGGGGTGTGCAGTTCATTTCTTTCTTAAATACCCGAATCAAATGATCTTCGGAAACACAAGCTACATTTGCAAGCTCGGCCAATGTAATATCCTTGCCTGTATTTTCGTGTATATATCGGAGTGTATTACTAATGCGTATGTCCTTATTATCCGATTTTGTTTTAGCTAATGTGAAAAATCTGGATATAAGCTGATACAAAATTCCTTGCGTTTCGTATCTCGAGTGTATCGACATCTTGCTGTTATCTGCCACATACTGATCAAATGTACGAGGGTTATCATACAGTTTGGGATCATAATGCCTTAAATGCCTTCCCGGATTGATTTCAAGCAATCGTTTGTTCAACATTAAGCCTAATGAGTCGGATTTAACTTCTATCGGAAAATCGTATTGATCGAATATCGATTCCTTTCTCACTGTTTCTTCATAAAAGTGAATATAGTAAAGCGAAAAGAAGCTATCGCACTCATTGTCGTGCATTGTAAACGGAGGAACAAGATATAGATGATCCGGTTTCAGAGAAAATGGCTCTCCGTTGATGTATGTGATCGCTTTGCCGCCGGTTACATAATATATACGGGCAAAAGGACTATACACTGACTTCCAGTTCCAGTTTGCATTTAGCTCCGAATAACCGACATTCAGCAATATAAATTTAGGTCTTTCTGCTGTTTTAGACATACAGGTTGTCGTTTTTATTTCCCGATTTTATGCAAAGATATTCATTTATTAGGAGAAATTTTCAGTATAAGCGAATGTAAACTTTTAATAAGTACTAAAAAGGATTTATATTCGTCTTTTTGGGATTACCCCAGCATGCTACAATCTTTCTATTAACTAATTAAAAAAAAAGAATCACGTATTTGTTGCATTAGAAGAAACGCTATATTGCTCTTTTTACGCTGTGGTCTGAGAAAAAGGTGACAAAAGTGACACTTTTCAGTCCGGTCGTATTATGTCACCTTCTTTTACTTCGCTCCTTTTCACTTTTCGGTACAGATGGGGCGGAGGGAGGCAATAATCCCTGATAAATACATATTCCGATTCTTCTTTCTCTTGGGTTACTGTTTCGTCCTCATCTTCAATCAGTGCATCCTGCAAATTATCAGAATCAGACACCGTTTCGGTTGGTTCAGAAATAAGCTCTTCCCTTTCTATTTTCTTTTCGCACGATGCACCACTCATCAGTTTTTCCCGCAGCTCATTCAAACTATCCTTAGTCTTCGGGTCTTGCACTATTATCGTTAAGGGTTGGCTGTGCTCTTTGTTCTCTTCTTCCTTTGTTTCGTTGTGAGATAATACCAGCCTGATAGCGTGTGTGTCGGGGGCATATTCTTTTTGCCTAACTACCCGGGTTTTCAGTACTAGTTTGTCGGGATTCTCTTTGTCAGGCACATAGGTCGTTCGCACTTCGGTGAGGGTATAGCCTTCCAGCTTTTTCCTTAACGATCGGCGGGCAGTAATTGCCAACGCCTCATCCCTGCTTTCCATTGCTGCTTCAATTGCCTTTCTAAACGCGGGTTTCTTGTCTCTCCATTCATAGAATGATTTGCGGGTTATTTTCAAGCGTTTGCAAATCTCTGTGATCGAATAGGTATCTTCTTCTATCAGCGAGACAATCTTTTCTGCCAGTCTTTCTGTATACTTTGCCATATCTGTTATAATTAGTTGTTTATAATAGATAATTATTTAGAAAACTGATGAATAAGCACGAAAGAGGTAGGAGCAGTGGCTTGTCCCTGCCCGTTAGTCTGCCGGCGACCACAAGGGATCGCTCCTACAGTTGCCCAAAAAAAATAATTAGCTGACGATAGAATATACAATATACAGGGAATGTAAGGCAACAGTTAGTATTATTATGAATATAAATATTATCTTTAACATTCGAAAAAACACCCTTAAAGTATCAGAAAACAGAAATTTATTAAAAAATTAAAGCGAATGCGAATTATTTATTTTTGTTTTTTCCTGAGTATGTTAATATGCCCCAGACTCTACTCTCAGGAAATAAACCCAAACATCTTATACAAGATTGTTAGCCCTTCAGGTTTTGTAGTAGATAACAGAGACGTGCACGACAATGCAGCATCTCTTTATTTGTCCAAAAATGAAAAGAGCAGCCAAGGGCAAGTGTGGAAAATAGAAAAGTTGACAAACGGTTCTTACATGATCTCCAACCCCTTTATTTACAAAAGTATTGACAACAACAATACGACAACAGGGAATGGGAATCCAATCATTCAGTGGGACAGCAACAAATCGAACGTAAATCAGCAATGGCTATTGAATGTAACAGGTACAGGAGCTTTTGCCATCATTCATAAAGCAAGCCAAATGGCACTGGCTTTCACCGGAGAGGATGCTGTCGGCACACAGTTGTCGCAACTTCCAAACTCTTCCCAAACATGGAGGCTGGTTCCTACGAATATAAAACCGCCTAAAGAGGAAAAGTTAAAACCAAGTAAAAACGACTGGGAGAATGAAACAATCTTTGCAATAAACAAAGAACCCGGACATGTAACCTATATTCCCTTCCCTTCTGTAGAAAGCCTTAAAAAAGATAAAAGCTTTGATAAACCGTGGGAAGAACCGTCATCCTCCTTATATTTATCGCTGAATGGTGATTGGAAATTTAATTGGGTAAAAAAACCTTCGGAACGCCCTAAAGATTTCTACAAGACAAACTATGATGTTTCGTCTTGGAAAGAAATACCTGTGCCTTCCAACTGGGAAATGCACGGATACGGAACACCCATCTATACGAATATAACTTATCCATTCAAGAATAATCCTCCATTTATACAACCGCAAAAAGGGTACACCAACGAGATAGAGGTAAACCCCGTAGGATCGTATCGCCGTGATTTTTCTATTCCGGCAGATTGGGATGGCAAAGAAATCATCTTACACTTCGATGGTGTATATAGTGGAATATATGTATGGATCAACGGTAAAAAAGTAGGTTATAGCCAAGGCGCAAACAATGTTGCCGAATTTAACATTACAAGTTACGTTAAAGCAGGCACAAACACCATTGCAGCCGAAGTTTATCGCTGGACGGATGGAAGCTATATAGAAGATCAGGATATGTTCCGCCTGAGTGGAATTCATCGTCCGGTGTACTTATATGCAACACCTAAAGTACATGTACGTGACTACTTCTTACAGTCAGATTTTAAAGGTGATGATTACAGCTCTGCACTTTTCAAAGTGAAAGCTTCGATAAAAAATTATGATAAAAAAGCATCTCAAGCGACGACTCTAGGTGTATCACTTTTAGATACCAAAGGCAAAGAGGTAGCAAACATCACACAACCTGTTGGATCATTGAAGGCAAACCAAGAACAGGAGTATGATATACAGGCAAGTGTTACGAACCCGTCGCTATGGTCTGCCGAAAAGCCGAACCTTTATACTGCAATCATTATCCTGAAAGACAATAACGGGAATGTATTGGAAGCAATGTCCTCGAAGTTTGGATTCAGGAAAATAGAAATGAAGAACAAACGTGTTTATATCAACAATGAACAGGTTTTCTTTAAAGGAACAAACAGGCACGACATTCACCCTAAATTCGGAAAAGCTGTGCCTGTAGAATCGATGATACAGGACATCGTAATGATGAAGCAACATAATCTGAATACAATACGCACGAGCCACTACCCTAACGACCCAAGGATGTATGCCTTGTACGACTACTATGGACTGTATGTAATGGATGAGGCTGACCTCGAGAATCATGGCAATCATTCGATAAGTGGTATGCCTAGTTGGATTCCGGCATATAAAGACCGAATAGAAAGAGTGATACAACGAGACAAGAACCATCCTTCGGTGATCTTCTGGTCTTTGGGCAATGAAGGGGGGAATGGAGACAACTTCGATGAGATGTATAAAGTAGCTAAGCTGCTCGATCCATCACGCCCCGTTCACTACGAAGGCAAGAATGAAGCAGCCGATATAGACTCTCACATGTATCCCGATTTGGCACGTATGGCTGCCTTTGACCAAAGAGATACTGACAAACCTTACTTCTTGTGCGAATATGTTCACTCGATGGGGAATGCACCGGGCAATATCGCCGAATATTGGGATTATATAGAAAACAAATCGCAACGTATGATAGGTGGATGCGTTTGGGACTGGGTAGATCAGGGATTGAACATGTACGGAAAACCTGACAATCAATATTACCTAGGAGGTGATTTTGGAGACAAGCCAAATGACTTTGATTTTGTATGTAATGGATTAACAACTCCCGATCGTAGAGTTACAGCAAAACTACTGGAGATAAAGAAAATATATCAATACATCAAATTCCGTGAACTATCGTTGAATACAGGCAAAATTGAGATTGAAAATAAGTATGACTTTACCAATCTGAATGAGTTTAATATAAAATGGGAAGTTCTTAAAGATGGTGTTAAATCCGAATCGGGAACAATACCTTCGATAGACTTAGCACCGAATCAAAAAACAATAATCACTGTGCCATATAATAAAAATATGGATGCAGGAAGCGAGTATCTATTGAATATATATTTCACGCTAAAGAACGATACGAATTGGGAAAAAGCAGGCTATGAAATGGCATCAGCACAGTTTGCCCTGAACGGCAGACAGCCGATCTCTTCGGTTGACACATCATCTATGAGTGACGTGCAAGTGAGCACACAAGGCGATAACCTTGTAATAGGCGGACGTAATTTCAAGACTGCATTCAACTCACAAACAGGTATAATGACTTCTCTTCAATATGGAGGAAAGGAAATGATACACAACCAAAGCGGATTTAACCTGAACTGGTATCGTAGTGTGAATAACGACAAATACACCGATCAGAACTATTATACCACAGAGAATGACAAACCGATGTTCAGTTATCAACTGTCGCCGGACAAAAAATCTGTAACTATTCTGTCTGCCACTACGGCTACAATAAAAAGCCCGAAAGAAGTGCGAATTCCATATACTGTAAAGTATACGATCTACGGAGATGGAACAATTGATGTAGATGCGAATTTCACGTCTCCTTCTGCAGGTTCATTTGTTCACCGCTTGGGCTTGCAAGTCGTATTGCCAGAGGGAATGGAAAATGTTCGTTATTATGGACGTGGCCCTCACGAAAACTATTGGGACAGAAAACTTTCTGCATACATAGGGCAATATCAGACCACCGCAAAAGGAATGGAGCAAGAGCACTATGTGAGATCACAAAGCATGGGTAATAGGGAAGATGTAAGATGGGTTACCATCACAGACCAAAATAAGAAAGGGATTAAAATACAATCGAAAGACAGGTTAGGATTTAGTGCACTGCACTTCACCGATCAGGCGTTGTGGGAAGCCGTGCATGATTTCAAATTGGATGAGATCCGCAAACCCGAAGTTTATTTAAGTCTGGATTGTATACAACAGGGTCTAGGTAACGCAAGTTGCGGACCTCTGCCACTGCCGCAATACATGATTCCGGCTAATCAGAACCTAGGTTATTCGTTCAGAATACAAGGAGTAGAATAAGCAAACATTAACAGAATAGCAAAGGCTTGTAGTGAAAATTCATTACAAGCCTTTTTGTTTGGGGGTATGACATACTGTGAATACTCTATAAAATATTTGTAAATCTGCATTTTAAATCTTATATTTACTCTTAACCTAAATTAAAAACGATTCTAAAGAAAGGATTGCGTATGAATATACTTCTCGTTTGATCATTAAGAAAATACAATTTCTTATAGTTTGTAACATATTAAATGCCACTGATTATGGAAAGGTATAAGAAATATAGAACAATACAGAAAGCTTCATACATCGTGTTTTTCCTTTATTTGCTAATTCTGGCTTTAAGTAATTTCAGCTTTAACGGAAATGTAGAATATATTCCGTACTTTATAATTATCCCGTTTGTCGTTTATTGTATAACAATGATAACAACTGAAATTCTGATATATAAAGAAAGAGAGGCTTTTTTTGACACAAAACAGAGCCAGCTGAGCAAAACAAATTTCAGGAATGATAGAATAGACACATCTACTTTATCGAAAATATAGATATAAACGAAAGAGGAGATTTTTTAAAAATTTCCTCTTTTTCAATTTATCTTCGTTCGTTATAAACTCCAAATTCTGCTATAGTTGGAGAGCCCTTAGATTCCGCTATTGATATGCGGACTTTATTTCCCCATACCTTATCAAACCTATGAACTTTAATCACATCCGATTTTACTCCTGAAAAAATAGTCTGCCATTTTCCATTATGGAGGTATTCCAATTTATAGGATTGTATATCGTTCTTGTTATTTTTCTCAGTTATTGTAATCATATTGAATGGTTGCTCATTGTTTCCCAGTTCTATCTCCAACCATGGTTTGCTTACCAATGGATTTGACTCCCATCCTGTTTTGAAATTATCATCATTCGCAAAATCCATGAGCTGCATATCCCAGCTCCAACTCGAAGTTGCCGGCTTAAACTTTGCTATATTCGAAGAGATAATCGGAGCTTCATTCTTAGGCAAGTTATTTAATGCTCCTTCATTTTTCCACAATTTACCTATCCGGCGAAAAGCGGCAACAGCATTATCGTCGATCAATCCATCCCTGTTCGGAGCTGCGTTAAGAATAAAGTTGCAATAGACCTTATTGAATGGGATTATATTGTCATTAACCAATTTCACCGGATCTTTTACTGGCGTTTTAGGAAAATCTTCTTTCCAAAACCAAGCCGAATTTATTGGAAGACAAGACAGAGCCGGCAGAGAATTGCTGTCTTTAGAAATATGCTGACCAGCACCTTGTTCATACGATTTTATATCTGTATAAAATAGTGCTTGAGTAGGATACTTTGCTGCATTCAGATCCATCACAAGACAATTGGGTTGCAAAGACTTGATGAGATAGTATATATCTTCGAAAGGTATTTCGTCGTAAGAAATGCGTGACCACGGAGCATCCCACCCGTCGATTATCAGGGCTTTTATTTCTCCATAATTGGTAAGAAGTTCTGTCAACTGAGCTTTTACCATGTCTATATGCTTAGTACTAATAAAGCCCGGACGTAATTTATGGTGTGTGTCAAGAATCGAGTAATACAACATTACTTCAAGGCCTTCTTTTCTGAAAGCATCTACGTATTCCTTTACAACATCGCGCTTCAATGGGCTATTCATCACGTTATAGTCTGTAGTCTTGGTATCCCAAATACAAAAGCCGCTATGATGTTTGGTGGTAAGGCATCCATAAGTCATGTTGGCTTCTTTTGCGGTTTTAGCCCATTGATTACAGTCTAACTTTCGAGGATTAAAAATTGAGGGTGAAGCATCAGGATCGGCCCAATCATCGCTCATAAAGGTAGGGATATTGAAATGGATAAACATTCCAAAACGCAGGTTTATAAACTCTTGTTGGAGATCGGGTAATGATTTTACTTGAGAATAGCCGGACAAAATAAAAAACAGGCTAAGAATTAATAATGGGCATTTTTTCATAATAAATAAAGGGTTTTAATTTATGCGAATATAGCTATTTTGAAAGATGATGAAACAGAAAATAATATAGAAAATATATGTAATTATTTATTTCATTAATGAAGGGAGGAAGACTCATCTTAGAATCATAATCTCCACCCCCTTCAAAACAATATATATGTTATAAACTATAACATGTATCTTCAAAACTCAACTTCTCCTACATTTATCACCTCTTTATTCTGAGACAAACGTAAAGTAATTGTCTTCTTCTTTTCCTCACCCGTTGCATAATATGTGTAGATATCCAAATAAACTGTAGTTGGTCCTATAACGGTTTGCTCTTGTGAACCATAATAATTTGCCTGAATCATGTATTTTCCTTTGACGGCTTTTCTTATCATAAACTCTTCTGGCCCATATCCTCCGGTAAAATCACATGACATAAGACCACCTGTTTTAGTAAACCTATATTTATAATAGCACTTTTCACCATAAGGGTCTGTTACCCACAAATCCATATCGCTATCATCTGTATCCCAATTGAGAACTACGCGTATATCCATAGGCATGCTATATATCAATCTTTCATCTACATTCAATAAATTCAACGTCACTTTTTTACGATTTGCTTCAGCAATCACCTGATTCATTTCTTCAACGGCAATCACCTCTATTTCAGGAAATCTATCATCCCAACTTCCTTCTACTATTTTGTACAACATATCTACAGCCTCTTGATATTGATTATTCTGAGCATAAGCCAAACCTAAATCTCGATAAGATTGAGGTTCCTCAGGGCGTAGCCTTAATACTGTCTTAAATTGTTCTATGGCATACTCATTATAGCCAAGCTGTTTCAGGCGATAACCCAAGACTCGTAATAGTCTATAATTTTCTGCTTCCAACTCTGCCAGATTTGATAGAATTATTAAGGCTTTTTCTTTCAACCCTCTTTCTTCAAACAACGAAGCTACTTCTAAGAAGAAAGAAGGCGTTGTTTTATATTCCTCCTTAATAGCCAGATAGGCCGGATATAAATCTTCATCCGATTTCGATTTTAATTTGGCTATATATGGAGCATTCGATTTCCACGTTTTTAGTTCTATTGCAGCTTTCACATCTTCACTTTGATATCCTTGGTTGGAAATTCCGTTTTCAGTATTCTCTATCCCTATTTCATTGCCTGCTCCTGTGTCCTCTGTTATTTGAACACCTTGCATCCTGCCTTGCAAAGCGTTAGAGAGTGACTGTAGCTCATCTGCAGAGACAGTACTTACAGAGCCTGTCTCATCTACTCTTCTTTCTATACCATAACCTACTACTACCTCTTCGAGCATCATCTGGCTATCTTCAAGAATAGCATTTGCAACATTGTTCTCTATTTTTACGGCCTTCGGCTCATACCCAATAAATTTAAATACCAATATATCCCCATTCCGTGCATTAATAGAATATTTTCCATCTAGATCGGTTATTGATCCGGTATCTGTTCCTTGTACTATTACCGTAGCACCTATAATAGGCACACCGGAAGAATCTACAACAACACCTCTCACCGAGCCACTTTGAACATTTAGAAAAGGGGAGGCTATTGAGCGCGGCTTAGATACTACTTTTTCAGGTTGTTGAGTAAAATCTTTTTCGAACCATGTTTTCCTACCGTTAAAAAGGGAGATTACTCCGTTTATTTGTCTTTCTCTGGCTGCTTTTTCATCGTTTTCTATCTGCATTACACTCTTATTATACTCTTCAAGCAATTCGGCTGGAGGCACAATCCTGTATTGTATATAATCAGAAAGATTTTCGAGAACAATCAATGATGTATTACGAGTAACAATATTATATCTCTTTCCAAGTTCTTCGATTTCTTCCTTATTTCTATCAAATAACATATCCAGCTGAGTTATTTTCTTTTCAGCCCACACTCGCTCTACTATATTTCCATAATTAGCCACATCTCGGGAATCTATAGTTAGAGTTTTTGTATATGTAATTTTATCACCTATTCCAAAATTAAGATTAATAGAAGCTTTTGCGGCTTTCAATTTTCCTGTTACCGAAAACCCCGATTCGGAATTTAGAATAAGAGTTGACGCTGTAAAGTCACTAATTTCTTTTTTATTATAGAGAGCGGATATCAGTCTGAAGTTTTGATTCAACAGTAACTTTACGGCATCAGACGGAGCCTGTTGTAAAAGATTTATATATTTTCCTCCACTGGCAGTTGCCAAGTACGTCAACAGACTATGGTCTGCACTTAAAGAAGAACAAACGACAGAGATTGGTGTACCACCTATCTGTTGTATCTGTTCTCCAAAGTTGCTTAACCCGTCAGAGAATAAAAATATCTCATCCGCATTCACATCTGCAAAATCCAAAGCTCCTAACCGAGTAGCTCCATCATAAGAAACCTTCTCTAATGTTTCTCTAAGGGCGTTCCAATTTCCATTCCGAATATTGAAAGTCTGAGCCTTACCCAGAAAACAGTTAAAAGTATGAAGATCTACAGTAACATTTCCTATTTCTTTAAAATAGCCGGACAGCATATTAGCCTCCAAATCAAAGTTCCGTCTATCCATCGACGATGACGCATCCCAATACAAGGCAATACGCTTTGGCACCTCTCGAGATTGTTCTTTCAGCGGGGGGAAAACCTGAGAATAAAAAATAGTTTCACCGCTAATAATACCTTTTTCAAGAAAAGTAAGAGCATCGTTTTTTACAGCAACAGAAAACACGAGTTGTCCTTTTCCTTTATACTTTTGAGCAGAATAAGATGCCTGATAAACATCTCCCTCATTACTAAAAGTAAAGCCTCCCCAAGGTGTTTTATCTATTTTTGGTTGGGTTTCTTTTCCAAATACCGTAATATGAAGATTAAATTTATCAAGCTCGTTATTTCCGTATTCTACGGGAAGAAAGAAACGATAATTATCACCTGTTTTCGGCAATTCTTGTTCATAAGCAATCACAACCTTTCTTGTCCCTCGGGCAAACAAAGGATATACCCTTGTTTTAAAATTATTTCCCTGTGTTTTTTCCAACAATCCGGGGTCTACCCCTCGTCTGACTATCGATTCAAACACTTCCTGCCCTTTAGCTTTCTCTACAACGACTCCTTCTCTGAGCTTTCCATTTATATCGAGAGCAAACCGCGAAATATTTTGTCCTTCTGCCAAGGGAAATTGTAATTCGCCTTCCAATACACGTTTATTGGGATTATAGAGAGTCATTTCAACTGTAGTAACAGCAAGTGGACCTACTACTTTTATATCTATGTTTACGTTCGATATACGAATCGGCAATTCGGTTGCTTGCAGATCCTTCACTTGTATTGTAGGACTACCAGGATTTACCTGTTGGGCTAAACAATAGATGCCTATCCATATAAAAGTGATTAACAAGAGATACTTTTTCATAGTGTTCAGATATTTATTTGTTTTCATAGTCAGAATATCGTTTTATCAATAGACAAATCTTAAACTAAATGCCCCTATAATATTACATAATAATTCGCAAACAAAGTCAATCTATAGTCGATATAATACTATAATATCCTGTCATGCTTACTTATTCGGGATAAAAAAGATGCAAACAAATTCTTATTTGTACTTATAGCTCATAATTTTTATCTTTTTTGAATAAATGAAAAAATTAAATAAAATATATTGATACATTTTTTTGATTAACTTCGCATTGTTAAGTAAAAAAGCCTGATCCTGTTTCATAAGCTCTTTATGATATGAGAAAACTCCCAATCATCCTATTTTTATATTCTCTTGCTACTATCGTATCTGCAAACGATATAGGGAACAGTTATATTAATGAACTGAATAAAGCGATAAACAACAAGAAATACTATGATGAAAAGAAAGAGCAAAAGATTAATAGCCTTAAACAGCTCTTACACATATCAGATCTCTCTCTTGCCCAAGAATATGATATAAATTTCAAACTGTCGAAAGAATACAGGAAATACAGAATGGATTCGGCAGTTTACTATATGGAAAAGAACCAAGATATAGCGAAGAAGTTAAATAGCATGGACGTTATCAACGAAACCAATCTAAATTTGTCGCTATTATACTCTGCAACAGGTATGTACCTCGAAGCAAAGGATATATTAAATCATATTGACAGACAATCATTATCAGAAAAATTAGTTCCACTTTACTTTGAGTCCAATAGTCAGTTTTATGGACACTATGCCCAAAGCAATGACAGGCACGCTTATTTTCAGATAAATGAAGCTTACAGAGATTCGTTACTTACAGCTTTAGACCCCAATTCTGTAAGGTATCGGATAACCTATGCCGAGAAGATATTCTATCAGGGACAAATAGAAATTGCCGAAAATCGCCTTCTAAAACTCATGGATGAGATAGCGGAAGATGATCCGGATTATGCCTTTGTCGCATATCTATTGGGTAAAGTCTGCGAGAATAAAAAGAAACAAGACCTGCAAAAAAAATATTTTGCTCTTTCAGCCCTGTCGGATATTAAAAACTCAATAAAGGATAACGCTTCCCTACAAAGTCTGGCGTTGGTTTACTATGAAGAAGGAGACATAGATCAGTCTTATAAATTTACGAAGTCGTCTATCGACGATGCTGTTTTTTGCAATGTAAGATTCAGAACAATAGGCATTTCAGAGTTTTACTCAATCATCAATACAGCCTATCAGGCGAAAGAGGCAAAACAAAAAAGTAAACTGCAATTATACCTTATACTTATTAGCATCCTCACCGTATTCCTTATCGTTGCAGTGATATACGTATACAAACAAATGAAGAGAGTTTCGCGAATAAGGAAAGAATTGTATCGAGCGAATGTAAAGCTGATCGACCTGAATCAGAGAATTACGGATACCAATAAGCAACTCAAAGAGGTAAATATTCAACTATCTGAATCAAACCATATAAAAGAGGAATATATTGCCCATTTCTTCGATTTGTGCTCAACATACATCACTAAACTGGAAGATTATCGCAAATCTCTGAATAAGAAGGCTGCAAATAACCAGTTGGATGATTTGTTTAAAACACTAAAGTCTACAGCCTTTGTTGACAATGAGCTGGAAGAATTATATAAGAATTTTGATAATATATTCTTAAGTCTTTATCCCACATTTGTAGAAGACTTCAATACCCTACTTATAAGCGAAGAGCAGGTAGTTCTTAAGCCCGGAGAATTACTCAATACCGAACTGCGGATATTTGCCCTGATCCGTTTAGGAATAACAGATAGTGTAAAGATTGCTAGCTTCCTTCGCTATTCATTAAGCACGATCTATAATTACCGCACCAAAGCCCGGAATAAAGCCGCTGTATCGCGTGACGAGTTTGAGAACTTAGTGATGAAAATTGGCATAATACAGAAAAATAGATAAGTTAAAACACCTTAAGATCACTACTTTTTAAGCCTACAGCACAAACACCAATATACTGTAATACAGAAACATGAGTATATCGAAACACTACTTTTTTGGTTCAAAGAAAAGTTACAGGCATTTATACCCATAATTTTGAAATAATTAATACCGGAAAATAAATATTTCCTAATCAATAATCTAAATTTTTATAATACCATGGCATGACTCACAGTTATAACCTCTAATCTGTACAATTTACAGTAGTATTAGCATACACTATTATGTAACTAAAAATCCAAAATCACATTTAAACCTAAAGAAATCATGAAATGTAATAAAAAACGAACAAGTAAACAATTCTTGTATAAGATTTGTCTAATTTTTGCCTTGTTGGTTTCCGGCACAGTAATGGCTCAAGATGTAGTAAGCATCTCGGGTATTGTTACCGACCAAACCGGAGAACCTATTATCGGAGCTAGTGTAGCTGTGAAAGGCACTACTACCGGAACAATGGCTGATGTTGACGGAAAATATTCTATTTCTGCACCAAACAACGCTACACTTGTATTCTCTTATGTGGGAATGAAGACTAAAGAAATTGCAGTAGCGGGCAAAACAGCTATCAATGTCACTCTAGAAGAAGCGTTACAAAATCTGGACGAAGTTGTTGTTATCGGTTACGGTACCCAACGTAAAGCCGACCTCACCACATCTGTAGCCAGTGTATCTGCCGACGAATGGGCAGACAGACCGATTATATCGGCACAACAAGCTCTTCAAGGAAAAGCAGCTGGTGTACAAGTAATACAACCATCAGGAAAACCCGGAGTAGGGATTCAGGTTCGCGTGCGTGGAGCTTCTTCACTTAATGCAGGAAATGACCCGATATACGTTGTAGATGGTATCATTACGAATGACATTACCAATATATCTCCAACTGATATTGAGAGCATGCAGATATTGAAAGATGCTTCATCTGCTGCTATCTACGGTAGCCGTGCAGCAAACGGTGTTGTTCTTATCACAACCAAAAGAGGAGCAAAAGGAAGAACTCAGGTAGACGTGAATATGTATGCAGGGTTCTCAAATGTTACAAAAAAAATAAAAACACTCAATACAAATCAGTACTATGATTTGATGAGTGAAATAGGAATAAGTGTAGACCGTACAAATCAGAATTATACAGACTGGGCCAAAGAAATGTATGGAACAGGTGTTCAACAAAACTATCAGGTTTCTATTTCGGGTAGCACAGATAAAACCAATTATTATGTGTCGGGTGGCTACCAAAAAGAAGAAGGTATTATTTCTCCTGCCGACTATGACAGGTACTCTTTCAGAAGTAATCTTTCTACCGAAGTTAAGCCTTGGTTCAAGATTGCATCAAACCTAAGTTTTGCTCGTAATTCACGCATGGATGCAACAGACAATGCAAACTCTGGTCGTGGCGGTGTTATTATGTCTATACTTAACACACCTCCATTTATGCCTATATGGGATCCTGAAAAACCAGATCAATATTCTACAAATCCATTCCAGTCGTCATGGGAAAATCCTTATGCGCAAGCAAACACTTATGACAAGAACCAAGAATATCGTTTTATGGGTAATCTGGAATTAGATTTTACCCTGGCAGAAGGACTACATTTCAAACCTAGATTTTCAGTAGACTATACTTCTCATACTTGGGATAAATTTATCGATCCGATTAAGACTCAATATGGTCGTCAAGCGAATGGACGTGGAGAACACGTTGATGATGGTTATTTGACATGGCAAAGTGAAAACATCCTGTCTTACAGTAAGAAATTTAATGATAAGCATAATTTCTCTGCTTTAGGAGGTATTACGATGCAACGCTACAGACACAACAACTCTTACATGTCTGTAGAGGATTTTGTAAAAGGTACTACTTTCAAAACAATGACTCTGAATATGGCGAATAAAATCAACAATGCTTATACATCTAAAGATGGTAACTCATTGATGTCTTATTTGGCAAGAGTACAATATGATTATGAAAGCCGTTATTTATTCACTGCAAATTTCCGTGCAGATGGATCTTCAAAACTTTATCATAAATGGGCGTATTTCCCTTCACTATCTGCAGGATGGCGTTTCTCTAGTGAGAAATTCTTTGCACCTCTCACCACAGTTGTTGACGATGCTAAATTAAGAATCGGATGGGGACGTAATGGTAACCAAGGAGGTATCGGAAACTATGACCTATATGATAAATATAATATTAGCAAACAAGAAACCACAGGACAAGGACCTGCTATAACTCCGGGAAGACTTGGAAATCGTGACTTGAAATGGGAAATTACAACTCAATATAATGCAGGGTTAGATTTATCATTGTTCAATTCGAGACTAACAGCAGAATTTGAAACATATTACAAAAAAACCACAGACTTGTTATTGTATATCACATTGCCTTCCACAGTAGGAACATCACTGCCGATGCGTAATGACGGAGAGATGGTAAATAAAGGATTCGAGTTTAATCTGAATGGACAGATACTAACAGGTGCATTTAAATGGGATGCATCTCTTAATATGTCGTTTAATAAAAACGAGCTTACTAAACTAGGTTTAACTCCTCAGTTTACTGTAGCTAATATAGAGAGTAATGGCGATGATGTAATCATGATTAAAGAAGGATTGCCTTTGGGTGCATTCTACGGATATGTTGCAGAAGGAGTTAATCCGGACACAGGAAACATTATCTATAAAGATCTGAATAACAATGGAGTTGCAGGCGTAGACAAAGACGGAGTGATTGATTCAGGAGATAGAACAATTATCGGTAATGCACAGCCTGATTTCACATTTGGATTCACACATAATTTCTCTTGGAAAAATTTCACTCTGAGTGCATTCTTCAATGGGTCTTATGGCAACGATATTTTCAACGCTTCAAGAATTGATGCTGAAGGAATGTTCGACTCCAAAAATCAAACAACAACTGTACTTAATAGATGGGTTCGTCCGGGTATGATTACAGACGTACCACGAGCAGGAGCTCTTACCAATTCATTAAACTCTTCACGCTTTGTTGAAGATGGCTCATTTATTCGATTGAAATCATTGACTTTATCTTATGCATTCAATCAAAAAACGTTGAGACCATTGGGTCTATCTAAGCTGAGTGTATATGGAACAGTAAACAATTTGTTTACATTAACAAAATACAGAGGATACGATCCTGAATTAAGCTGGACAAACAGTGGTAATGCAGCACAGCTAGGTATAGACTATGGAACTTATCCTCAATCTCGTACATTTATTTTTGGACTTAATCTAACATTCTAAAAATTGAATACAATGAAATACAATATAAAAAACATAATATTAGGAGCAGTTACATGTATGGCTTTTGCTTCATGTAGTAGCTTCCTTGATGAGTCACCTGATTCGGAACTAACAAATGAAAACTGGGGATCGGGAGGTAAAGACCATTCTACCGAATATACCACAGCCACTCAAATGGAACAATTGCTAACAGGTGCATATAATGATTATGCTAACGAATTTTGGCAACTAGACTGGTATATAATGAATGACGCTCAAGCCGATAACGCTTATGCCGGTGAACCAAAAGAGATGACCATGCAATTTGATGAACTTAGAGTTTCAGCTTCTAATGGTGGAGTAAAGCGCGACTGGGGGTATCTATATTCTCAAATATCGAAGGCAAATACAATTATAGAATGGATTCCTAAAATTAAAGATACCGCACTAACAGAGCAACGTAGAGGCCAAATAGCAGGTGACGCTCATTTTATGAGAGCATTGTGTTACTTCAATCTTGTTCGCATATATGGAAGTGTACCTTTAATTACACAGTATGTACCTGAAATAAGCATTAGCAATATTGATACTATATACCCATTGTTGTATCCTAAACAAGAAACTATAGAAAATATCTATACTCAGATTGTAAATGACTTGGAATATGCCGAAGCAAACGTGATGGATTATTCAGCAAACAAGTTTAAAATTACCAAAGCTCTTGTACATCTTATACAAGCACAGGTATATGCTACCAAAGACGGCTTTGAAAATACAGACTGGAACAAAGTAAAACAGTACGCCAAAGCGGTTGTAGACGATACTCGTTATGGATTAATGGATAATTACGATGACTTGTTTGCCGTTGCCGAAACACCTTCTAACGGAGTACTTCCTAGTGTAAATCTGGTAAATGAACATTGCAAGGAATCCATCTTCGAAGTAGATTACAATAGCTGGTCTACTTTAGGAAACTGGGGAGCCCAGATGTTCTACGGCATCGACTGGAAAAAATTCAATACGCCAAGTCAGGATTTGTACAAAGCATTCACTTCTGCGGGAGATGTAGTACGTAGAGATGCATCTATCATGTTTGGAGATGTTACAGGTAAATGGACAGACAAGTATTGGCCTTCTAACAAATATCCTTATTGCTATAAACTCAGATCTCAAGAGGCCGGCAATATCGTTATATTCCGTCTTCCGGAAGCAATATTATTATTAGCCGAAGCAGAAAATGAGCTAGGTAACATAGGTGAAGCAAAAAATCTGGTAAATAAAATCAGAAAACGTGTCGACTTGGCTGACACACCGGCTAATACGAAAGATGCTATGCGTCTAGCAATAGAAAATGAGAACCGTTTTGAGTTTGCTTTCGAAGGAAAACGCTGGATGGATCTTAAACGCAGAGGTCGTTTTATTCAGGTAATGAGATCCGCTTCCGACCATCAGAACGCTTATGCATCTCGTCTGAATGAAAATAAACTTGTGTGGCCGATTCCTCAAAGCGAACTAGACCTGAATGTTAATCTTGTTCAAAACCCTGGCTATTAATCTATAAATTAAATGCAGAAAAATATGAAATCTATATATAAAGCAATTATGTGCGGATTGTGCTCATGTATTCTCCTCGCCTCATGTGAGGAAGAAGATACAAGAAAAGTATTTCCGCATTCAACACCGGTAATTGAGTCGGCGGCAATCAATCCATCTACATTTTCTTATGGGGATTCTGTTACTATCACGGCGAAAGTTTCTGATCCTACGACTCCTCTTTCGACATTGGAAATGAAAATGATAGTGAATGACGTGCTTGTTGCACAGCAATCAATACGCACTGCTGGTAATAGCACCGAGGTATCTTCTAAATTTAAGGTGGCCTATACAAGCGAGCTGCCAGAAGACGCAAGCGTTGAAGTTCTTTTAACCCTAACCAATGTTGAAGGAGATCAAACGACAGGTACTATCACAGGAGTAAAAGGAAAAAGGACTTATTATAGCAAATTATATCTTGTACTGGATAATGGACAGGTAATTACCTTAACTCCTGAAGCTTTGAAATCTGATAAGTACAAATCATCTGAACTTAAGCTCAAGGCAAATAGTATCCGTTACAGAATAGCGGAGAAAATTACTACAGATAATCAGATCGATTTCTCAGGACATGTATGGGGAAGTAAATCAGGAGCCGTTCAATTGGTAGATGAAACCGGTGACTATATTACTACTGCGAACACAAGTATTGACTATATTACAAATATTGTATTTGACAACTATAAGTTTACAACAAGCTTAGCCGGAGATAAATACAATCCGAATGACCTTGTAATAGATAACTTTGGCGATGTAACAGCGAGTGGTGAAGCATTTAAGAAACTATCACGCACGTTTGAGAAAGATCAGGAAATAAACCTATTCGCCGATCTTGCTTCTACAGATATTGTATATGATCTCAATTACTTTGTACGTACAGCTGACGATAAGATCAAATTTATTGGCGACACAGGGAGCTATGATCTGTATTATAGCGAAACTCGCAAAGTAGCCATAATAGATCCTTCGGTAAGAGAATATCCAAACGTATTGCTTGCCGCCGGAGAAGGCCTTGGTTATCCGTCGAAAGTGAAACCCGGAGCACATACAGCATGGGACTTCAACGCCCCATTGCAAGCTATTGTTTTCCGTAAAGTGGCAGCAGACACATATCAGGCTGTAGTCTACTTCGATGCATCTAAAGCAAACTTCAAACCATTTGAAAACAGATCTTGGGCTAATGAGAAGAAATCAACAAACTTCACGATGCCTTCTATCTTGGCCAAAGATACAGATTTAGGGAAGACTGATGGTAACTGGTATGCTGCAGAAGGAGCGGTATCAGGCAACTATAAAATAACGATCAATCTGGCAACTAAGGTAGTTACAGCAGAGAGTGTAACTCTTCCTTAAATTAAGCACAACTTAGATCCTTATTGGCCTGTACGAAAAACGTACAGGCCAATAATAAAAGATAAAAAAACATGAAAAAATATTTAATACCTGTATTATCTCTACTTCTGGCTATAGCATGCACCGATCATAATACCGATCCGGGATCAACAGATGATGATCAGAATGGGCCTACGGAGAATAATGACGTAAGAATGTGGCTGACTACTCAATCGAAAGTTTATATGATGAAAGAGCTTCCGATCAAGTATTCGAATGACATTACAGACGTTGTATTGCGCCTCGATCCCACTGTGAAATATCAAACAATAGATGGATTTGGTGGTGGTCTTACAGGCTCATCGGCATATCTCCTCCAACAAATGAGTTCCGAAGCTCGGGCAAAGGTACTTAAAGAGCTTTTCGATCCGAAAGAAGGTGCAGGGTTAGAGAGCTTGCGACTATGCATTGGAGCTTCAGACTTTTCAATGGCACTATATACATATTGTGATAAAGAAGGGATAGAAAACTTTGCAATTCCTGAAATTGACAGGCGTGATTTATTGCCTGTATTGAAAGAGATATTGGCTATTAATCCTAAAATTAAGCTGATAGCAAGCCCATGGTCACCTCCAGCATGGATGAAGAGTAGTGGACAATTAAATAAAGGCAAACTTAAAGGACCTGAAGTATATGATGCTTACGCTACCTATTTTGTAAAATATGTAGAGGCAATGAAAGCTGAGGGAATTACAATTGATGCTATTACATTGCAAAACGAAGCCGATTTCGAATCAGGCGTTCACCCTTCTATGAAAATGACATGGCAGGAACAAGCAGAAATAATAGGAAAATATCTCGGCCCTAAATTCAAAACGGCGGGTATTACAACTAAAATATTAATACTAGATCACAACTTCGACATTTACAACTACGCAATCAACGTATTACGAGATGCTACCGCAAATCAATATATCGCCGGAACAGCATTTCATGGTTATGCAGGGAATCCATCGGCTATCAATCCTGTTAAAGCAGAATTTCCTGATAAAAGTATATATGAAACAGAATTATCGGGAGGAGGATGGAATACAGGTACAGAAATGGAAACCCTATTCTATTATCTTACAGACTTTCTTGTACCATGTATACAAAACGGATCTAGCAACTATATGATGTTCAACGTTGCGCTTAATTCGCAACATGGACCCGTTACTCCGGGAGGAGTCTTTTGTGAAGATTGTAGAGGAATTGTAACCATAGATGGAGATATATATAAGAAAGAACTCGAATATTATCTATTGGGGCACTTTGGTAAGGTATGCCGAAGCGGAGCAAAAATGATTAGTACTTCATTTCTTGGGACACTTCCTGATGGAGTTACAGCTACTGCTTTCTTAAATCCTGATGGCACCAAAGGCCTTGTGATTGTGAATAAATCGGGCAATAGTATTAATCTTACAGTAAAAGATCAAGCAACAAGCAAACGGTTCGTGTATAACGTTCCGAATTTGGCTATTGCGTCATTTATATTGAAATAAGATTGTTTGGTGGAGTCTGTATAGAATTCATTCTATGCAGACTCCTTTTTGAAATTTGAATAATTTAAATGCTCATGAAAAAAATTGTTTACGCAGCACTTTTCTGTTCTATCCTATTCTCTTGTACCGAGAAGAAGGAGTATGTAGAAATATACACTACTACGGCAGATAAAGAAAAGACAATGCAAAAAGACTCGGTAGCGTTTTCTGCTAAATCAGACGCAAAAGCTACTGACAATATAATAACACTATATCCTGAAGAGAAATATCAGGAAATGGACGGTTTTGGTGCAGCCATAACCGGGTCAAGTTGTTATAATCTTTTAAAGATGACAGCAGAGGACAGAACTACACTACTGAAAGAAACATTCGATCCGGTGAATGGGTACGGATACAGCTATATCCGCATATCACTGGGGGCTTCGGACTTTTCGTTAGACGAATACACATATTGTGACAAACCGGGAATAGAAAATTTCGCTATGCATGAATATGACAAACGAGATCTGTTTCCAATTCTGAAAGAAATAAAGGCGATTAATCCGGCTGTGAAAATTATGGCCTCTCCTTGGTCTTGCCCTAAATGGATGAAGGTAAACAACCTGCAAGAGCTAAAACCTTTCGACTCTTGGACAAGCGGACAGTTAAATCCTAAATATTATCAAGATTATGCTGCCTACTTTGTAAAATATATTCAGGCAATGGAAGCAGAAGGCTTCAAGATAGATGCTGTAACAATACAAAATGAGCCGTTGAACAGAGGTAATTCCATGTCTCTATATATGACTTGGCAGGAGCAACGAGACTTTGTAAAATCTGCACTAGGCCCGGCCTTTGAAAAAGCAGGCATAAAAACTAAAATATTGGTGTATGATCATAATTACAACTACGATGAAGATAAAGCCGAAAACTTCGATCAGAAACAATATCCACTGAAAATATATGAAGACGCGGATGCTGCAAAATATATCGATGGTGCTGCTTTTCATGCCTATGGAGGTGATAAAGAGGAGTTGCTGAAGATTCACAACGGACGTCCTGACAAGAATTTATATTTCACAGAAATGTCAATCGGGCTTTGGGGTGAAGGATATTCATTTGCAAAAGACTTAATGTGGAACATGCGTGAGGTTTGTATCGGTACGATCAACAACTATAACAAAGCAGTTATCATGTGGAACTATATGCTTGACGACAAGCATGGCCCCGACCGTCCGGGCGGATGTGATATTTGTTTGGGTTGCATCACGATAGACTCTAACGATTATAAAACAACAGACAAAAATAGTCATTACTATACAATGGCTCATCTGTCAAAGGTTATAAAACCGGGTAGCCATCGCATTAAGTCGGAAGGACAAACAGTAGAAGGGATCTATTATTCGGCATTTGAAAATCCGGACAAAACCTATTCTATCGTATTGCTAAATGACGCCCCTGCACAGCGCACTGTTACTGTACAACTTGGGAACAAATCATTCAGCTACAATGTACCGGCGAGTTCTGTAATTTCGTGCATTTGGAAATGAATCGGTTCAAATATTAAAAGCTGAATAATAAAAAGATTATATTTGCGACCAATTTTTGCAAAAAGAAGAAAATACTAAATTATTAATTACATACTTATGCTGAAAAGAGGAAAAACGCTGTTAGGCATCCTAATCATGGGAGCTATAAGCTTAAATATGATAGGGCAAAACAAAACACCTATCTATTTAGATGAAACAAAACCTATTGAACAACGAGTTGAAGATGCACTCTCCAGAATGACTCTGGAAGAAAAAGTCGCCATGTGCCATGCACAATCTAAATTCAGTTCGGCAGGAGTTCCCCGTTTAGGCATTCCTGAGAATTGGGCAACAGATGGACCTCACGGTATTCGCCCCGAAGTTTTGTGGGATGAATGGGATCAGGCCGGATGGACTAACGATTCGTGTATCGCTTTTCCGGCTCTTACATGCCTGGCTGCAACATGGAGCAAAGATATGTCTGCGCTGTATGGAAAAAGCATCGGAGAAGAAGCTCGATATCGTAACAAGAATATACTACTTGGCCCGGGAGTAAATATCTACCGTACGCCACTCAATGGAAGAAACTTCGAGTATATGGGAGAAGATCCTTATCTGGCTTCACATATGGTAGTGCCTTATATACAGGGAGTACAGGCCAATGGAGTAGCAGCATGTGTAAAACATTATGCTCTCAACAATCAGGAAATAGATCGTCATACAGTAAATGTAAATGTAGATGATCGTGCACTATACGAGATATATCTTCCGGCTTTCAAAGCGGCTGTACAAGAAGGAAAAGCTTGGGCTATAATGGGTGCATACAACAGATATAAAGGACAATGGGCTTGCCACAATCAATATTTACTGAACGACATTTTACGAGGAGAATGGGGCTTTGATGGAGTGGTTGTATCCGACTGGGGTGGAGTAAACAGCACAAAGGAAGCTATTTATCATGGTCTGGATATGGAATTCGGTTCGTGGACTGATGGACTGAGTGAAGGGGCAAGCAATGCCTATGACAACTATTACCTGGCAAAACCATTCTTGAAACTATTACAATCGGGAGAAGTAAAGGTAGAAGAAGTAGACAAAAAAGTTCGTAATATTCTTCGTCTTGCATTCCGTACTACAATGAACACAAAACGTCCTTGGGGCTCTTTTGGAACGCCGGAGCATGCAGCGGCAGGACGCAAAATAGCAGAAGAAGGAATTGTATTGTTGAAGAACAACAACGGGGTATTACCAATCGACCTGAATAAAACGAAAAAAATACTCGTAGTTGGAGAAAACGCAATTAAGCCAATGACAGTAGGAGGAGGCAGCTCTTCATTAAAAGCTAAATATGAAATTTCTCCACTGGACGGAATCATCAATCGTGTGGGAGCACAAGCGGAAGTTATATACGCTCGTGGCTATGTAGGTGACCCTACAAGCGAATACAACGGCGTAAAGCTAAAGAGAGACCTTCACGACTCACGCTCAGCAAGCGAACTGATAGCAGAAGCAACAAGCCTTGCCAAGACGGCTGATCTGGTTATATTTATCGGAGGATTAAACAAAAGTGACAGACAGGATAGTGAAGGCAATGACCGCGAATCATTGAGCCTCTCTTATGGTCAGGACAAAGTAATTTCAGAACTGGCAAAGGCAAACAAAAACTTTGTTGTTGTAAATATTTCGGGTAATGCTGTAGCAATGCCTTGGATAAACGAAGTTCCGACTATTGTTCAAACATGGTATAACGGTACTGAATCAGGTACGGCTTTGGCTTCAATTCTTACAGGTGATGCAAACCCTTCGGGAAAACTGCCTTTCACATTCCCTGTGAAGCTCGAAGACAACGGAGCTCATAAGCTAGGCGACTATCCGGGTGTAGACAAAGAAGCTACTTATAAAGAAAGTATCTTCGTGGGATATCGTTGGATCGATAAAGAAAAAATCAAACCTTTATTCCCTTTCGGACACGGACTTAGCTATACTACTTTCGAGTACGGAAAAGTATCTGCCGATAAGAAAGAAATGACAGCAGACGGAAAAATTACATTCTCTGTAAATGTAAAAAATACAGGAAGCAGAGACGGAGCAGAAATAGTGCAATTGTATATTAGCGATCTGAAATCATCTCTTCCCCGCCCTGTAAAAGAACTTAAAGGTTTTGAGAAAATAAACCTGAAAGCAGGAGAAGAAAAAACCGTGACTTTCACTATCGACAAGTCAGCCCTAAGCTTCTTTGATGCGGATAAACATGACTGGGTTGCCGAAAATGGAGACTTTGAAGCAATCATCGGAGCATCTTCAACAGATATAAAATCGAAGGTAGGATTTAAACTAAAATAAAATTCTTACATAACGACAGAAAAGCACAGGTCAAATGATCTGTGCTTTTTTCTTTTTGTATAAAAGCACGCAAAAGCCTAGCATCAAATAAAACACTAGTAATAAGCATAATAAATATAAGTATTT
>NZ_JAIXHZ010000189.1:0-7417 GCF_043392705.1 Dysgonomonas sp. Shenzhen-Wh21 | reverse complement strand
AGCATAAAGATATCTATGTTAAAGGTTTGCAGGGTTCGTCAGCGTCTATGTTTGCTACAGCTTTGTTTCATAAGACAGATAGCTGCTATTTGTTTGTGCTAAACGACTTAGAAAGTGCGGGTATATTTTTGTGAGTCTCAAAAATCTGTTGTAGTATGGATAATTTTAGCACTGTAAAAAATTTAATTGGGATGCAAAATTAATAAAATTATTGTTGTGTTGTATTTGCAACGTGTTTATAATATGGATATAATATATAAATTTTATCAATCCTAAACATTTAATACCTCATATCAACTCAATGTAAATATTGCTCTCAAAAAGTGACAAACCACACAAAACACAACATACTAAATATAAATAACATACAAACAAAAGGTGACAAAAGTGACACTTTTTATAGAGGTTTTATACTGTCACTTTATACACACTCGAAAACCTCTACCATTAGACAATTTTACACGAATATTGTAACATCAATTACAAGTGCTGAAGCCGATCTATTAAGAGATATTTAATGACTAGTTTCCTAGTCAACTTAAAAAAAATGGGATAAAATTTGTTTTTAAAAAAAAGTTTATAACTTTGTGATCACTTTTATAGCGAAATAATGACAAATTGCTTTTTACATATCCTCAGTCTCATTGATATTCTCCTCGTCGGTCAGAATAAATGAGAAAGGTATGTATATTAAGTTAAGTATATAATAAGGAAATTAACATAGGCCTTTCTCATTCAATGGGAAAGGTTTTTTTTTAACTGTATGTATAATTGTTATGGGATTTGAATTAAGAAGTTCGACTAGTACACAAGGACGGCGTATGGCCGGGGCTAGAGCCCTATGGAGAGCCAATGGCATGAAAGAAGAACAAATGGGAAAACCTCTCATTGCTATCGTCAATTCATTTACTCAATTTGTCCCGGGACACGTACACCTTCATGATATAGGTCAGAAAGTAAAAGCAGAAATTGAAGCTTTGGGATGCTTTGCTGCCGAATTTAATACCATAGCTATAGACGATGGTATTGCCATGGGACACGATGGAATGTTATATTCTCTTCCATCACGAGACTTGATTGCAGATAGTGTAGAATATATGGTGAATGCTCACAAAGCAGATGCAATGGTATGTATCAGCAATTGTGACAAGATCACTCCCGGTATGCTGATGGCAGCTATGAGATTAAACATCCCAACTGTATTTGTATCCGGAGGACCAATGGAAGCAGGAGAGCTTGACAATAAACACCTCGACCTGATAGATGCGATGATAAAAGCTGCGGATGATACCGTTTCCGATAAAGAAGTAAACGCCATAGAACGTGCGGCATGTCCTACATGCGGATCTTGTTCGGGCATGTTTACAGCTAACTCGATGAACTGCCTGAACGAAGCCATAGGGCTTGCATTACCGGGCAATGGAACAATCGTTGCCACGCATGCAAACCGATCGAAATTATTCCAGGATGCTGCAAAACAGATTGTAAATAATGCTTATCGTTATTACAGAGACGGTGATGAATCGGTACTTCCCAGAAATATAGCTACCAAAACGGCTTTTCTTAATGCTATGACATTAGATATAGCAATGGGAGGTTCTACAAATACAATCCTTCACCTGCTAGCTATAGCACAAGAAGGCGAAGTAGACTTCACAATGGACGATATAGACAAACTGTCGCGCAAAACACCATGTTTGTGCAAAGTAGCTCCTAATACTCAAAAATACCATATACAAGATGTCAACCGTGCAGGAGGGATACTTGGTATTTTGAACGAATTGAATAAAGGTGGGTTGATTAATACTGCCGTTTCACGAATCGACGGACTTTCTCTTGCTGAAGCTATAGACAAATATGATATAACAAAAGCTAATCCGGAAAAAGCCGCCGAGGATTTATATAAATCAGCACCCGGAAATAAGTTTAATCTTGTAATGGGCTCTCAAAACAGTAGCTACGCTACTCTCGATACCGACAGAGAAAACGGCTGTATCCGCAGTATGGAGCATGCATATACCAAAGACGGAGGATTGGCTATACTGAAAGGTAACATCGCCCTGAATGGATGTGTTGTAAAAACTGCGGGTGTAGATGAAAGCATATTCAAATTTTCGGGAACAGCCAAAGTTTTCCACTCTCAGGATGCAGCATGTGAAGGAATATTGAAAGGCGATGTACAAGCCGGCGATGTTGTTGTCATCACATACGAAGGACCTAAAGGAGGACCGGGTATGCAAGAAATGCTCTACCCTACATCATATATCAAATCTAAGCATCTGGGTAAAGAATGCGCCCTTATTACAGACGGACGCTTCTCGGGTGGAACATCAGGTCTTTCTATTGGACACGTTTCTCCCGAAGCTGCATCAGGTGGCGCTATCGGCTTGGTTAAAGACGGAGATATTATAGATATAGATATTCCGAATCGTTCTATCGATGTACGCATATCCGATGCAGAACTGGAAGCACGCCGACAAGAGGAGCTTGCCAAAGGTAAAGATGCATTCAAACCAAATCGTAATCGTACGGTATCCAAAGCATTGCGCGCTTATGCAAGCATGGTTAGTTCGGCCGATTTAGGTGGAATAAGAATCATTGAATAATACAGCACAAAATAGAGACAAATATCATGGATAAAAATAAAATTACAGGAAGTGAAGCCCTTATTCAATCTTTGTTGAGTGAAGGTGTAGATACCATATTCGGGTATCCGGGCGGAGCCATAATGCCCGTATTTGACAGTTTATATCATTATAAAGATAAAATAAATCATATTCTTGTTCGCCACGAACAAGGTGCTACGCATGCTGCTCAAGGGTTTGCTCGCACTTCAGGTAAAGTTGGCGTTGCGCTGGTAACCTCGGGTCCCGGTGCAACCAATACCGTAACAGGAATTGCTGATGCAATGATAGATAGCACACCTATAGTTGTTATATCCGGGCAGGTTGCTTCTTCCTTACTAGGAAGTGATGCCTTTCAGGAAGCAGATGTAGTAGGCATTACACAGCCTGTATGCAAATGGGCATATCAGATTCGCAGAGCCGAAGATATCCCATCGGCAGTAGCTAGGGCATTCTATATAGCGTCAACAGGAAGACCCGGACCGGTAGTTCTGGATATAACCAAAGATGCTCAGTTTGGGCAAATGGATAAATCGGAATACAAAAAAGTTGATTTTATCCGTAGCTATCAGCCTAAACCCGAAGTAAAACTATCAGAAATGGAAGTAGCTGCCCAAATAATAAACAGTGCAAAAAAACCTCTAGCACTTGTGGGACAGGGTGTTATTTTGGGTGGAGCAGAAAAAGAATTGCTTGCTTTTCTCGAAAAGGCCGGCATTCCTGCGGCATCTACGGTATTGGGACTATCTGCCATACCCTCCGACCATCCTTTACAGATTGGAATGCTAGGTATGCATGGCAATGTTGGGCCTAATCAGAAAACAAACGAATGTGATGTACTTATTGGTATTGGCATGCGTTTCGACGACCGTGTAACGGGAGATCTTAAGACGTACGCAAAACAAGCAAAAGTAATCCACTTTGATATAGATAAAGCTGAAATAAACAAGAATGTATCTGTTACAGCACGTGTACTGGGAGATGTAAAGGATACGCTACCAAAGGTGACAGAATTACTAACTCCTGCCACGCATAGCGAATGGCTTGGAGAGTTTAAAGCATGTTACCAAAGAGAGTACGACGTTGTCATAGATAGCGAACTATATCCGACATCGGGACAGTTGAAGATGGGTGAAGTTATCAATAAAGTATCCGAAGCTACAAACCACGATGCTGTATTGGTTACGGATGTAGGTCAACATCAGATGATGGCTGTACGCTACTTCAAGTACAACCAAAGCCGTAGTGTGGTTACATCAGGAGGGCTGGGCACAATGGGCTTTGGATTACCTGCTGCGATAGGTGCAAAATACGGAACGCCCGATCGCACTGTATGCCTTTTTGTTGGTGATGGAGGTATTCAGATGACCATACAGGAGTTAGGTACGATCATGCAATATAACGTTGACGTTAAGATCATTATATTGAACAACCACTTCTTGGGAATGGTACGTCAGTGGCAAGAATTATTCTTTGATGAAAGATATTCTGAAACCCGGATGAATAATCCTGATTTTGTGAAAATAGCTGAAGCATACAATATTCCGGCAAAGAAGGTGGACGACCGCAATGAATTGGACGGAGCAATAAAAGAAATGCTGAATCACAAAGGCGCTTATTTGCTAGACGTACAGGTAGAGGTTAAAGGCATGGTTTACCCGATGGTTCCTGCCGGTACTTGCGTTACAAATATATTATTAGGGAACGAATAAGTTCATTATATTGATGAGATTCGTTAAATTTGAAACTGTCTAATATTACAGTTGTAAAAATAAATCTTATGCAAGATAAAACATTATATACGATAACTATATTTTCAGAGAATACCGTTGGTCTGTTAAGTCAGGTAACCAGTGTATTCGTTCGTCGTCAATTGAATATTGAGACTCTATCTGTTTCTGCTTCAGCCTTAGAAGGCATACATAAGTTTACCATCACAGTTTTTTGTGACGAAGATGTTGTAAAAAAGGTTGTACTTCAGATAGATAAGCGAGTAGATGTACTGAAAGCGTATTACAATACCGATGAAGAGCTTATTCATCAAGAAATAGCTCTCTATAAACTATCTACTCCCGATTTTCTTAAGATAGAATCGGTAGAAGAGCTTATCCGCAAACATAATGCGCATATTCTCGACATAAATGAAAACTGTGTTGTTTTAGAAAAAACAGGACACTATAAAGAGACTCAAGATCTATTCGAAGAACTGAGTAAAAGTATTGGGGTTCTGCAATTTATACGTTCGGGTCGGATAGCGATTACAAAATCGAAAGTTGAGAGATTAAGCGACATGCTAGCGGAGTTAGATAAAAGACATAAATCGCAAGACACAAATTAATATATCCATTCAAAACTATATTTAATGTTTGCTCCTATAGGAAGATACGAATTTACGATCGATGCATACTTAACCGATTTCAGAGGCAGAGCCACTTTGCCCATGATTGGAGGTTTTATGCTGCAAGCAGCAACAAAGCATGCCGATGAACGTGGGTTTGGATACTCATCAATGACTTCTCAGCAGCGAGTCTGGGTTTTGTCCCGAATGGCAATCGAGCTGTTCGAATATCCGAAAAACGATACTAACATGATAATCAAGACGTGGATTGTTAGTGTAAACAGATTGTTCACAGAGCGTCATTTTACTTTCGAAGACTCTGAGGGAAAAACAATGGGCTATGCGAGATCACTATGGGCTTCAATAGATCTTAAAACTCGTAAACCGACCAATCTGACAGAGCTGGATGGGTTGTCTGATTATATCTATACGGAAAAAGAATGTCCGATAGAGGGATTGAGCAAAATCTCAGCGTTGAAGGATGATTATGAAAAAGCGGATGAGTTTATTGTAAAATATAGCGATGTGGATATCAATAAACACCTGAACAGTATGAAGTATATTGAACATTTTGTAGATGTGTTTGATATAGATATGTTCAAGGATAAAGAAATCAGACGGATTGAGATAAATTATATATCCGAAGGGCACTACGGCTCCAAGTTGGATATATTCAAAAGAGAAGAAGAAGATTCTAATTTTATTTTAGAAATGAAAGACGGAGAAACGAGTGTATGCTCGACCCGTATTATATGGAAACAATTTTGAACCTAAATATTTTATTTAATAAAAACAAATTATGGCAGAAATGAACTTTGGCGGGGTAGTAGAAAAAGTAGTTACCCGTGAAGAATTCCCTTTGGAAAAAGCAAGAGAAGTATTAAAAAATGAAACCATTGCTGTTATCGGTTATGGCGTACAAGGTCCGGGACAAGCATTAAACCTTAGAGATAATGGGTTTAACGTAATCGTAGGACAAAGAAAAGGTGGCAAAACATGGGAAAAAGCAATAGCAGACGGATGGGTTCCGGGCGAAACATTATTTGATATCGAAGAAGCTGCAGCCAAAGGTACTATCATACAATATCTATTGTCTGATGCTGCTCAGATAGAAGTGTGGCCACGTCTTAAACCTTACCTGACTGCCGGAAAAGCTCTTTACTTTTCTCATGGGTTTGGTATTACATATAAAGAACGTACAGGAATTGTACCTCCTGCCGACATCGATGTAATTCTTGTTGCTCCAAAAGGTTCAGGAACAAGTCTTCGTCGCATGTTCCTCGAAGGTCGCGGTTTGAATTCAAGCTATGCTATCTTCCAGGATGCTACAGGTCGTGCATTCGAAAGAACTGTATCTCTGGGTATTGGCGTTGGTTCGGGATATTTGTTTGAAACAGATTTCAAACGTGAAGTATATTCTGACCTTACGGGTGAGCGTGGTACATTGATGGGTGCTATACAAGGTATCCTGCTTGCTCAATATGAAGTGTTACGTGAAAACGGTCACTCACCGTCCGAAGCATTTAACGAAACTGTAGAAGAGCTTACTCAATCTTTGATGCCTCTATTTGCAGAAAAAGGAATGGACTGGATGTATGCAAATTGTTCTACTACAGCACAACGTGGTGCACTAGACTGGATGGTACCTTTCCATGATGCAACAAAACCTGTATTTGCCAAATTATATTCAGAAGTAGCAAACGGTAATGAAGCACAACGCTCTATCGATACCAACTCTAAACCTGACTATCGTGAAAAACTAGAAGAAGAACTAAAAGCTCTTCGTGAAAGCGAAATGTGGCGTACAGGAGCAGTTGTGAGAAAATTGAGACCAGAAAATAACTAATTATTGATTTCAATATTATACGTATGAAGAGGCTGTTTTTATTCAGCCTCTTTTTATTTATTAGTCTATCTAACTCAAATTCTCTATCTTTGTTTTTTACGATTTATTATTAAGCTTAACACATATTTTAATCACATGAGAAAATTAACGATCTTATCACTTATTATCCTTTCCGCTATTATAACAACCCTTAGTTCCTGTTCGGGCTGTGTAAAACAAGCAACAAAAAAAGTTACAGAAACCGGTATAAATGCTATAGAAGGTGTTGCCGAGGCTGTAGACGAACACGGTGCCCGAGTTGGTGAAAAAGCAACAGATGCAGCAGGAAAACTTGCTGATGGTATAGGAAAAAGCCTAGACAGACAAATGAATGAGCATGCCGAAAAAGTAGCTTCGGTGATGGGTCGTACCTTGGTTCAGACAGTAGAAGGTCTGGATAAAGGAGCTACCGGGCAATATTATGATCCTATTTCATATAATGCAAATATTTGCACGGGTGTAAGTCTCGATTATTTAGGTAAAATCAAGTCTAAAGCTGTAGTAGATGCCTATTTTATCATCCAGTCCATTCCTTTTTCTGCAAATAGAGGCATCAAAGATTGAGTAAGC
>NZ_JAIXHZ010000188.1:0-3432 GCF_043392705.1 Dysgonomonas sp. Shenzhen-Wh21 | reverse complement strand
ATATTTTGCAAAAAATTTATCTTTCCTTACTGAAACAATAACAGAAGTGACTCCACTATCTGAGATTGCCGGCTATAAGCATATACACCCTCGTTTTGAAGGATGTCCATTCAAACAATGGATGGCTGCCGAAAATTATTATCAGGCATACATATATACACGGGATGATGTGTTTTTAGACAAACTTTGCGCTGTGATCTATTCTGTTGATAATTCGGAAAGCTCATTTGATGATCATAATACAAATAAGAGAAGTAAAAAATTCAAGAAAGTATCTCTTATCCAAAAATTAACGGTATTCGTTATGTATGCCGGATTGAAAGACCGGCTAACGAAAGAATTCCCTTATTTCTTTCAAAAAATAGATACAAAAACGAATGAGGTTACAGATAGACAACCGCCAAAAATGAGAGAACATTTTTCGAGGATGATCTATGTGCTGAATGGAGGCAATGTTGGAGAAACTGAAAAAGTACTTAATGCGGATTGCTGGCGAGCCTTTGATACGCTGAACTATAAGGCTTATGAAAATCAAGAGATGGAACAACGACTCAAAAAAATGAATAAAAAATGAATTTTGATGCATTTGATTATTTTTCAGGCTTATGCAATAAGCTTAAGAAAACAAAAGATAATGGATATTATCCATGCAAAGTATCGGGTATAGCAGCTATGGAGGAGGTTATCAATGCATATAAAACTCAGAAAGCATATTTTGCCATTGATGATACAAACGATGGATATACATATAAATCTACCGGGGGCGGTTATTTTGATAAGAAACAATACATTGTCTTTATCCTTCGGAAATTTGCGCTCAATAATATGGATCAGCAGAAAGAGTATCTTCAGGAGTGCCGTGACATTTATAAATCGATCTGCAAAAAACTGATTAAAGACAAAACTGCCGGTAAATTTCTTTATCTGAATACCGATAGAATTCCATTCTATGAGATAGAAGGTTATGGCATAGCCGGGTGTACAGGTCTTTATTTTATCATTACCGTTGATGAACCGACAAATCTATGTTATGATGCAAACGAATGGTACGAATGACAGAGCTCTATATCTGGAAGAATGGACAAAAATGATGGTGAATATATGGGAGGAAAGAATTCTTTTGCTCAACGTTCATGATACAGGAGCACTGTATGATTCATTGAAAGGTTTTCTTATAAAAAACTCGGGAGGAGATATTATCGTTATCGAGCACTTTTTTAATTTCTATGGAATCTATGTAGACAAGGGTACAGGAAAAGAATTCTACAAAGGGAATGCGGGTGATATAGGAATCACCCCCAACAGGAAAGCAAAGCCCTGGTTTAATCCTAAATTTTACTACTACACGATGAAGCTGGCGGAAAAGATGGCTGAAATAAGTGGGAAAGATTTCACATATATCATGAAGAAAGTAATTGAGGGAACAAATTCGTTCCCTTTTTTTGTCTTTTTCCATTCCTCGTTTTACTCCTTCTTTTATGAAAAAAAGAAGAAATGGCAAATCATTGTATAGAAATTATTTGTAGAGAATGTAACCTTGAATATTGCATTCTCTGTCATGCTGTTTGTCCATGTTGTAAAACTATTAATGAATTGTAAATATGAGCATTTTGGAACAATTAAGACAGTATTCAAATAAAGTAAGATATCAAACACTAAAAGAGGCAAATACAGCTGAACTTATCGGATATATATTTTTTAATATAATCCAATATTTATCAGGCATATTATTTGGATACATACGACAGCAAAGTGTAAATACTTATGCTCAATTGCTTAGTACTTATCCTTCGCCCGAATTAGGATGGACGGTTTTAGTAAAAGCAGATGAAACGAACAGTTACAAAGCAACATTGCGTCAATGGAATGGCTCTATATGGGTAAATCTGGATACTGCTTTATATGAAGATGATATAGCATTATCCGGAGGTTCAACAAAAACACTACAGGAAATTGATGACAGTAAGGCTGAGTCTGGTGGTTCGACTAGGACCCTTCAACAGATTGATGACTCTAAGGCTGAATCTGGCGGTTCGTCTAAGACCCTTCAACAGATTGATAATTTTAAATTAGATAAAGGGCAATATCTGGGTACGGCTCAAAATTTATATGATCTCATAATGTCAATAGAAGGTGGGTATAATGGAATCGCTTCTATAGATATAGTGAATCCAATAGTAAGAGGTTATTATATAAGTCTGACTGGAGGTGTATTTCCTAATTTCGGAAACATTGTAGTTCCTGAAGGGTATAGTATTTTATATTTTGAAGATGGTCATTGGGCATATCAAAATATAACTCTTAATCCAAATGATCCAATTTTAGACACAGATTTTTTTTGATTAATAAATTAAATATATGAATGTAGGTCAACCAACAAATCCGGGGAATGGTATTTGGAGTAATATTATTTCCTCAGAATCAGGAGTAAATGTCAATTACATAGAGGTATCTGATTTTGTAGACGGTACGGTAATGACAGATGATAAATTAGACAATGTAATTTATAGAAAAAAAGGAAGTTTGTATTTAAGACAAGCCTTAGATTTAACTAAAAGTCGCACATTAACAGTCAATACTGTAAATGACATCCGTTACATGTCGTTACAAAATATTATCCTATTAAAATTAGGATATTATAATAAGGTAACCACAAAAGGGTACTATGCTGATAGTGACGGTGGAACGTCCTCTTATTCTATCATGGAGAGTCTTGGCGTTGACGACGGGTTCTTAACAATAAATGCTGTTAATACTACATTGTCTATATCTCTTTCATTGATACAAGAACGTTAAAAAAGAAATATGATGCCCAAATAAAAGCTGCCGGAAACAACTCGAAACAGGTGAAAAAACTGGAAGAGCAACGTGATAAAGAACTAGCGGAAGTAAACAAGAAAAATGAAGAGCGTTCCTTCAAAATTCAGATCGCCATGGCTTTGGCATCAACGGCTCAATCTGCCATCAACGCCTATTCTTCTGCTGCTGCAATACCGGTTATAGGAATTACCCTTGCTCCTATTGCTGCAGGTGTAGCAACTGCAGCAGGGCTCTTACAAGTGGCAGCCATAAAAAAACAACATGAGGCTGCAATGGCTAATTACTGGGATGGCGGATATACCGGCCCGGGTGGAAAATATGATATTGCCGGCTATGTTCACAAAGGAGAATTTGTTGTCACCCAGGAGGCGTTATCTAATCCTCAGATAAGGCCTTATGTAGACATTATAGATGTTGCTCAACGCAACAATACTGTATCCAGTCTTAAATCAACTGACTTCTCAACTGCTATGGAGTACAGAGAAAAAGTTGCATTCTCACCTTTAGGCTCTAATGGAATAAGGAGTAAAGAGGAACAACTCCAAAATGAATACCTATTATCAGTGTTGAGCCAGGTAGTAGATACAATTGCAATCCTGGATAAAAGATTCA
>NZ_JAIXHZ010000187.1:0-37709 GCF_043392705.1 Dysgonomonas sp. Shenzhen-Wh21 | reverse complement strand
GATACAAAACTTAGGTAAAGAAGCTCTCGTTTCTTTACACAAAAAAATAACGAATAACTTTAGAACTAATAAAATATGACATTTTAATAGAATAAATATTTTAATTAAGAATAAATATATAACTTAGTGAACGATTGTTAACCAAATACCCATTTAATAACTTTCAAAATATCACATCATGAGTAGAATAGAAAATGACCTTATTAGCAGTCTGCCTGTTCCTGATAATGCTTATTATGGAATACACACTCAAAGAGCAATCAACAATTTTAACATTTCAGGAATAAAGTTATCACATTATCCTCAGTTCATTAAAGCTTTAGCCTATGTAAAATGGGCAGCAGCCGAAGCGAATTATGAACTTGGAGTCTTGAATAAAGACATTCACGATGCAATAATAGAAGCCTGTAAAAAAGTTATAGAAGGAAACTACAACGATCAGTTCCCGAGTGATATGCTACAAGGGGGTGCAGGAACCTCTACTAACATGAATATCAACGAGGTTGTTGCAAATATTGCTTTAGAGATTATGGGACACAAAAAGGGAGAGTATCAATACTGTTCTCCTTACGACCACGTAAATCTTTCTCAGTCGACAAACGATGCTTATCCGACAGGCGTAAAGCTAGGGATTCTCTTTTACAATGAAATGATAGAAGACACCTTGATTGAGCTAATAACAGCCCTCAAGCAAAAAGGACAGGAATTGAAGCATGTAATAACAATGGGGCGTACCCATCTACAAGATGCCATACCAATGACATTGGGACAACAATTTGACGCATACGCTGCGACTTTGGAGAAAGAGAAGACTTCTCTGAGACAAAGCGTAAATTTGTGCCTCGAAATAAACATGGGAGCAACAGCTGTAGGTACAGGACTGAATGCTATTCCCGGTTATGACGCATTATGTGCTAAAAACCTGACACGTCTCACTCGATTCAATTTTACCTCTGCAAAGAATCTGGTAGAAGCCACATCAAATACAGGTAGTTTCGTAGCCTATTCTTCTGCATTGAAAAAGTTAGCGACAAAGCTTTCCAAAATATGCAACGACCTTAGAATACTAGCCTCAGGGCCACGCTGCGGAGTACACGAAATAAATCTTCCGCCGATGCAAGCAGGTTCTTCTATTATGCCGGGGAAAGTAAATCCGGTTATTCCTGAAGTCGTTTCTCAGACATGCTTTAGAGTACTGGCAAATGATTTTGCGGTAACAATGGCTGCTGAAGCAGGTCAGCTACAACTGAATGTTATGGAACCTATTATAACATATACTTTACTCGAATCGCAAAACCTGCTTAACAATGCAATGGCCTGCCTCACGAAAAACTGTATCGAGGGTATTACTGCTAATGAAGAACATTGCAAAAGTCTTGTTATGAATAGTATCGGGCTCGTCACTGCATTGAATCCGTATATAGGCTATGAGAATAGCACGGCTATAGCAAAAGAAGCTTTGGAAACAGGAGCGAATGTGTATAATCTGGTACTGAAAAAGAATATACTATCTAAAGATGATTTGGATAGAATATTAAATCCGGAAAATATGACGGGTGTGAAATAACCCCTCCATTTTGAAAATGGAAAAGGAGTGAAAATGTTTTTTTCACTCCTTTTCTTATTTCGACAAAAAACTTATTTCTATTAATCTTCGTCTTTCTGGCTTTCTGCGTATTCTTTCAACAGCTTATCCTGAACATCCGAAGGTACGAGTTCATAGCTGGCAAACTTCATCGTAAATGAAGCACGCCCACCCGTTAAGGAACTGAGCGAGATAGAATAATTAGACATTTCTTTCAAAGGAACTTTTGCCTTCAAGACTTCTATTCCTCGTTCGCTTTCCATCCCCATTATCATAGCTCGACGCCCTTGCAGGTCACTCATCACATCCCCCATTTTGTCCGAAGGGACAAATACAGATATATCATATATAGGTTCAAGAATTTTAGGTCCTGCATTTTTAAATGCTTCACTAAAGGCATTACGGCCGGCAAGCATAAATGATATTTCATTCGAATCTACCGGGTGCATTTTACCATCATATACAACTACACGAACGTCACGTGCATAAGAACCTGTTAGCGGTCCTTGTTCAAGGCGAGACATGATGCCTTTAAGTATGGCAGGAAGGAAGCGAGCATCAATTGCACCTCCTACAATACTATTCACAAATACGAGTTTGCCCCCCCAATCTAAATTATACGTTTGGGTATCACGTGCCTGCACTTTAAATTCCTGACCATTAAATCTATATACATCAGGTGCTGGCATACCCTCTGTATATGGCTCTACAACCAGATGCACCTCTCCAAATTGCCCGGCTCCCCCCGATTGTTTTTTATGACGATAGTCTGCACGAGCTGCTTTGGTAATTGTTTCACGATAAGGAATCCTAGGTTCTGAGAAAACAATTGGAATCTTATCATTGTTTTCAATTCTCCATTTCAACGTTTTAAGATGAAACTCTCCTTGTCCTGATACGATCAACTGTTTTAGCTCTTTCGAATTTTCTATTAACCATGTAGGATCTTCTTCGCGCATACGCTGCAATACTTCATTCATTTTTTCAGTATCTTTTTCGTTTTCAGCTTTTATTGCACGACGATATTTAGGATCAGGATATTTTATAAAGTCGAATTTATTATCAACGCCTTTTGCATTCAATGTATTCCCCGTACGAACATCTTTGAGCTTCACTGCCGCACCGATGTCGCCCGCTATAAGCTCTTCTACTTTTGTACGTTGTTGTCCTGCAGGAGCGAATATTTGCCCTATACGTTCTTTAGAGCCCCTATTTGTATTGATAAGATCATCACCTTCATGTACCTTTCCGCTCATTACTTTAAAGTATGACACTTCACCTACATGAGGCTCAACGGTTGTTTTGAAGAAAAACAAGCTGGTTGGAGCTTCCGAATCCGGTTTTATTTCTTCTCCTTCTGTATTTACCGGAGCCGGTAAATCGCGTACGTAAGGAACTACATTTCCCAAAAACTCCATTGTACGACGCACACACATATCTTTTTCGGCCGACACACAGAAAATCGGATATAAATCACGATGCACTAATCCCCAACGGATTCCCATACGCATTTCATCTTCTGTGAGTGTTCCCTGATCAAAGAATTTTTCCATCAGAGACTCTTCATTTTCTGCTGCGGCTTCTACTAATTTCTGCTTTAATTCTCTTGCTTTTTCCAGTTCTTCATCCGGAATATCAAGCACCTCAGGAGCTCCACCTTCCGGTTTCCATCTAAGCATTTTATATTTTAATATATCAATCACAGCATTAAAACCTTCGCCACAATTGATAGGGTATTGTATTTGTACTGCCTTTTCGCCATACTCAGCTTTGAGTTGAGCGACAACGTTATCAAAGTCAGCCTTAGGATGATCAAGTTGATTAACGATGAAAACAACAGGTTTTTGAAGCTTTTGAGTATATCTCAATTGATTTATAGTACCCACTTCCATGCCATACTGTGCATTAAGTACCATAAGTGCAGTGTCTGTCACATTGAGTGATGTAACAACATTTCCGACAAAATCATCAGATCCCGGACAATCAATAAAATTCAATTTTCGGTTCATCCATTCCACAGAGAAAATGCTGGAAAAAACGGAATATCCATATTCTTTTTCCACAGGGAAATAGTCCGAGACAGTATTTCCATCTTTAACACTTCCTCTGCGTTTAATGACGCCGGCTTCAAAGAGCATGGCTTCGGCGAGAGTGGTTTTGCCCGCTCCCGAACTACCAAGAATTGCGATGTTCTTGATTTCTTGTGTTTGGTAAGTTCTCATGGCTAAATGTTTTTTACATGGTTAATATTATTCCTTTTACCAAATTGCCTCCATTTTGAGGCGATGTTTTCCAAAATTAATGAAATGTTCTGATGAAATAGCAAAAAAACGTATGTTATTTAGTTATAAAAGTTAGCATATAATGAATTTCAACCAAAAGATTCAAAATAAATTATCTACGATTGCTTACCTTTGCTCATATTGAGATAGATGAATAGATGGATACCGAAAAAATAAAAAGCTATATCGAAACTATCATTTCCCTCTCAGACGAAGAATGGGAAATATTGAGTACCCATATTGAATATAAAATTCTGAAAAAGAATGAACATCTCTTGCAGGAGGGTGTGATCTGCAATTTTATAGCCTTCATTAATAAAGGCGTATTGATATACTGCAAAGAACTGGAGAATGGAAATGGGATGACCACAGATATGGCTTTTGAAGGAGAATGGGTAACTGATAATTATAGCCGCCTCAAAAGACTACCTTCTCATCTTAATATAAAAGCTATTGAGGATTGTGAACTCTGGATAATAAAAGAAAAAGATCTGCCTTATCTTTATCAAAGAATACCTTCTCTCGAACATTTTGGGAGAATACTTACAGAGCAAGCTTTTATAAAAATAACTCAAATACGTATCGATCTACAAACTCTATCTGCAAAAGAAAGATATTTAAAGCTATTCCGTAATCATCCTGAAATATTTCAAAGAATACCCCTGCATTATATTGCTAATTACCTCGGAATTGCACCTAAATCATTAAGCCGTATAAGAAATACGATTTTCAGAAAAGAGTAATTTGGTAACAAATGTGGAGTAATCAATTGCTTTTCTATCCGGATATTTGTCATAGTTATTAAAATATCAGAATATGAAAAAGCAATTAATAGTATTCATTCTTCTTGGATTGGCAGTTAGTATATCTGCACAAGAAACAATACCCCAGAAAAACAAGCAAAGCCATGAAGTAAAGCAAGCTTTTGAAGCAGAAAGTTTATTTCCCATGTTTCTTACCGGAGGTTATCATTTTGCCTTAGGGTATAGATATGAAAGATGGAGAGTAAGAGTTAGCGTTATTAACGGGGGATCGTACAATGCCGAGACAGCGGGAATAAACAATTCAGCCGACGACTTTAAAAGATATTACAAAACCGCTCCGGGTTTATTCTTAGGATATAATGTATGGAAGAACCTCGATATATATACATTTATAGAGGCTCATAAGTTTGAAATTGAGCAAAAAGGTACAGGTGTTAAAAAGGATATGAGAAGCCTTGATTTTGGAGGTGGAATAGGTTACCAATTGTTTATATGGCGCAACCTTTATATACAACCGGCTGTACATATATATTTGAGAAAAGATAAAAGTCTTGATTTTGATCAGGTACAATACAATATCCCCAATATGGATATCTCACCTGTGCTCAGGATAGGATACAGAATATGGAGTAAATAATTTATCTACACAACCGCGCAGAAGGCTCCTAATTAAATAATTAAGAGCCTTCTATTGTTTTATAGTCACCACTCTTAAAATTGTGATATTTTTTCACTTATCAGAGTCATTTTATCAAGCTTTTGATATAACTTTAGGTTTCTAAATAAAACCTTGTTAACAGCATATACACCTATGGAAAAAATCACGACTAAAGAAGTCCTTGAATGGGCAAAAGACTTTCTCGTAAGAGCAGAAAAAGAGTTAACCCCCGAGGAAGTCAAAGAACAAAAAAAGTTTGCTTCACTCATTCAAACCCCTTCTAATAAAACTGTCTTATCTAAAATGCTCGACGAATCGTCACAGATAAGAGATAAAAAACTTGTTGTTAAGCGAATGAAAGAGCTTATCAACGAATATGGCGTTCCGGACTTCTTTAGCTCATTCGATCGGCTCCAGCTAAAACTTTTTATGAACTTTGGTTCTCTGGCTCCGGGAATAGCAGTTCCTTTATTCAATAGAAGATTACGTGAAGAGACCAACAAGATAATCATAGCCGAAGAACGCCCTACACTTACAGGACATTTATCAGGCAGATGGAATTCCAAAATAGGGCAAAATGTTAATTTATTAGGTGAAGTCGTTCTTGGCGATGGCGAAGCAAGGAACAGATACGAACATTATCTGGAAGCGTTAAAAGAACCGGATATAAATTACATTTCAATCAAGCTATCGGGTATATATGCTCAAATACATTCGCTGAGCTACGAGCAAAATAAAAAAGAGCTTTGCGAATTAGTCGCAACCATTTACCAGCAGGCAATAGATTATCCATATACAGATCAGGGGGGAGTAACCCGACCTAAATTTGTGAATCTGGATATGGAAGAATATAAAGATACACACCTTACGCTCGATGTATTCGAAGAAGTATTGAGCATGCCTCAATTCAAGAATTACATGGCAGGTATTGTAATACAAGCCTATCTACCCGATGCAGGATTATTTCAGGAACGCTTATTAAAATTTGCGAAGAAACGTGTGGCCGAAGGAGGCTCTCCTTTAAAAATGCGCTTGGTAAAAGGAGCAAACCTTCAGATGGAAAGTATTGTATCTTCACTAAAAGGCTGGCCAAATCCTATACTACCTACAAAAGTAGAAGTAGATGCCAACTATATGCACATTCTTGACATAGCCTTAGAGCCCGAAAATGCAAAAGCGTTACATGTAGGTGTGGCATCGCACAATTTCTTTAGTATTGCTTATGCCTATCTGCTCAGTGAAAAGAACGGTGTTGGCGATTGTGTCACATTCGAGATGCTAGAGGGAATGGCAAACAATCTTCCGCGAGTAATAAGAGGCCTCAATAAACAAATCATTCTGTACACCCCGGTAGTTAAAAAGGCACATTTCCTTAATGCTATTTCATATCTCGTTCGGCGTCTGGATGAAAATACAGGAAAAGACAACTTCCTTAGCTATTCATTCAACTTGAAGCTTGATAGTCCTCAATGGAACTTCCTAACAAATCAGTTCCTCGAAGCATATAAATTGAAAGATAGTATAGTTCCAAAATCATTCAGGACACAGAACAGGAAAGAAAAACCTATTCCGGTAAAAGATATAAATGTATTCAATAACGAACCCGACACCGATCTTGACTTAGGTGCAAATAGAGAATGGGCATTAGAAGCACTGCGCAAATGGGGTACGCTTGTAGACGACAAAAACTTTGTTGTACCTGTTCAGATAGGAGATAAAGAAGTTATTACCGAACACAAAAAGAAGTACTATGATCGCAGCCGAAATGATCAGGTCTGTTTCTGCGAAGCAAATCTATCGTCACTCGATCAGATAAAAGAAATAATAAGTGTTGCCGAAGAAGACAAATCGGACTGGAGAAAGACGGATGTAAACAAACGAAATGAAACACTCCACCAAGTAGCCGAAAATTTAAGTGCGAAGCGAGGAGATCTTATCGGATGTATGGCAGCTATCACCGGAAAGACATTCGGCGAGGGAGACGTAGAAGTATCTGAAGCTATCGACTTCTGCCGCTTTTATCCGATTACGATGAAGCAGTTTGCAGGACTAAGTACTGTTGAGTACCAACCAAAGGGTATCATTTTGGTGATTCCACCTTGGAACTTCCCGCTTGCAATCCCTGTAGGTGGCGTTGCCGCTGCTTTAGCCGGAGGAAATACAGTTATACTAAAACCTGCTACAGTAGCTTTGCCGATAGCATGGGAGTTTGCGAAATGCTTCTGGGATGCGGGTGTACCTAAAGATGCGCTACAAGTTGTATGCAGTGCAGATCGCTCTTCGTTAGACTATCTTACTGCTCACCCTTCTGTAAAACATATAATACTTACCGGAGGTACTGATACAGCATTCCGCTTATTGGAAAACAGCCCTAAGACTCCATTATCGGCAGAAACAGGCGGTAAGAACGCAATCATACTCACTGCCAATGGCGATCAGGATCATGCCATACAAAATGTGGTATCATCAGCCTTCGGAAATGCAGGACAAAAATGCTCGGCATGTTCACTATTCCTGGTAGACAAAACCATATACAATGACGAGAACTTCAAGTCGAAACTTCGAGATGCTGTAACAAGCCTGCGTACAGGTAGTGTATGGGATACGATGAATATGGTAGGCCCAATGATAACTAACGACAACGATAAGTTGACGCATGCCATCAACAATCTCGAACCGGGTGAATCGTGGCTAGTTGCTCCGGAGTTTTTGGATGATAAGAAATATATACTCAAGCCTACTGTAAAATGGGGCGTTAAACCGGGTAGCTTTACTTTTAAGAATGAGTTGTTTGCTCCTCTATTATCTGTTGTATGCATAGACGGACTGAAAGAAGGAATAGAGTATGCCAATTCATCAGAGTATGGTCTTACTGCCGGATTACAAAGTCTGGATGAAGCAGAGCACGATCTCTGGAAAAACAGTATTGAGGCCGGAAACCTATATATCAACAGAGGGATAACCGGAGCCATCGTAAACCGTCAACCATTTGGAGGAATGAAACGTTCTGCCTTTGGCGGAGGCATCAAAGCCGGAGGTCCTAATTATGTATCATGCTTTGTCGAATTCACAGAAAAAGATGTAACAGGTGGATCTGAATATAAATACAATATAGGTGATCTTCTGACTGATATAAAAGAAAAGGCTCGCCTAAACTTTGCTTACGACAGTTATTCAAAAGCGTGGCTAAATGAATTCTCGAAAGCAAGAGATGTGAATCACCTCTATGGTGAAGAAAACATCTTCCGCTATTTACCTCTCAAGAGTATAGGTTTGCGCATACAAGAATCAGACTCTTTGTGCGATATCATGTTAATCTTGTTAGCGTCTAATAGGTCGGGAACACCTGTTGTAGTTAGTATTTCGGGTAGCGACGAAAAATTAGAGGCTATAGAAAAGGCTTCAAGTATGCTGTCGGGTATCCACATCAAGATACAAGACGAAGAAAAGTTTGTAGAAGAAATGGATTCATACGAACGTATACGCACTTGTACTACAGACCTTTCTGACGCAATCTATCGGAAAGCGGCAAAATTAGGAAAGCATATCGCATCCGACAAGCCATTAATTGAAGGACGTATCGAACTGTTGCACTATATGAAAGAACAAAGTATTGCCTACGAGTACCATCGTTACGGCAGTATTTTTGGTGAAGATAATAAATAAGTCCAATTTTTTTGAATGAAGAGAAGAGCCCTCAACCTAGATTATTAGGTTAAAGAGCTCTTTTTTCATTGGGAATGACTAAACAATCAATCTCTATATACCTAGCATAACGCCGATGGTGTAAGTATTTAGATCAGGCCCTTTATCTTTCTCAAACATCGAGAATGGAGCATAGTAACCATATACACTAACATCCCTTATCCCAACTTGCAACCTCAATCTCATATCTATAGGACGTATATTCAGATCGCGCCCCATATTCACGACTTGCTTCTTATCGTTTTCATAATATTTAACTTGCGATTTGGAATAGTATTTGAAGAAGCCCACTACCCCACCGGATATATGAAAATCTGACACCTGATATTCCAACAAGAGAGGAATAGTTATGTAATAAGCTAATAGTTTTGTCGATTTGTAATTAACACCCTCCGGAGCAGGAACAAAAGACGTAACACCATTCACTTGAGTCAAAGCGGCATTATCATCAAAATGATAACGAGACCATTCTGTTCCTATTCCACTAACAAATAGCCAATTAGTTTTTCCTATCTGCTTCTGAAAGTCGAAAAGATTGACTGTAAAATTATGAGAACTGCTCATCTTTAATTTTCCGAAAGGAATATCTTTGTCACTATAGTTCATAAATCCCATACCGAATCCTGTCCAGTGAGAACTCAAACTTTTTCGTTTATTCCACGAAAAGATAAAATTGTAGGTCGATCCATTGTAAAGAACACTGCTCTCGTTATCATCCTTGGGTATTAACTCCTGAGTTTCTGTCGTAGAAACAATAACGGTATCCCCTGTATTCCTATTTATCTCCTTGATGATCTGTACTGTTTTTACTATCGTATCCTGCAATACAATCTCATCGGCATTTGCGGATATTACAACAAAACAAAAAGCTAAGAACGCAACTATTTTTTTCATATTACTATTGTATTTTTAAACGTTTATCATTCACATAAATAAAAAGATCTTTCAATTTTTTCAGCTCCGAATCGAGCCTTGCGGGTGGGAAGTTCCCTTTCAGATAAACGATTGTTATCTTATCAGGTTTATTCTTATACAAAATATATTCACCTGTTTTGCCCGATTTGTCTTTGCCTACATAATATGTCCCCGACTCCACTTTTCCATTTTTCTTAACTTCCGATACTATCACATTTTTGTCTATATCAAGTTTCAGGAGATTTAGAACATCTCTGTCCTTGGCTACATCATTATTCATAATAAGGCTTTTGTAAAAAGTAATATTACTGCCCTGTGAAAGTATGTCGGACGATAGTTGTACGAGCACTGATCCCTCTTGTTTGCCATATTTGTCAAATATGCTTTTTATATTCAGGTGATCTTGTGCTAAAGCAGACATGGATATAATCTGCAATAAACAATATAACATCAATACTTTATATTTCATAATTTTCTAATTTATTCAGTAAAAGAATCCAAAATCCCGATTTGGCTGCTCACTACATCATTATCGACTTCTGATACAACGCGAATAGAATTGAGTGCAGCAACACTGACCTCAGCCTCATCCGTAAGTTTCTTTCCATCAACATATACAAATGTTCCGCCCATATCATTACCAACCGATACTGAATTGAATGATCTGATGCCTATTATCAATAATATACTGGCGGCAACACTTATCCATACATAAAAAGGTATTTTCTTCTTTTTCTTTTCTACGGCAACCTCTTTTCTTTCTGCTGAAAAATAGTTGAACATAGGTGCATATACCTTATGCCGATCTTCGATCTGGGACTGACGAAAATAATTTCGTAAGATACTTTCCTCTTCCAGGGTAGTTTGCCCCTCAAAGTATTTTTCTAAAAGCAAATCTATATCACTCATCCTATTTTCGTATTACATTATTCATACTCAAAAATTTGTCTCTAACAGCCTTACGTGCCCTCGAAAGGTTTACCCTTACAGTACTTTCCTCAGAGCCTATAATTGCTGCGATTTCGCCCAATTCATATCCATCTACATCTCGCAATGTTATAATATGGCGTTGAGTTTCGGGCAAAGAGTCGATAATATTCCTGATGATCAACACACTGTCTTGTTGTTCAGTAAATGTATATGGAGTTATCGAATTTCCGGCAATGGATATACCATCGAGCGAAACATTATGCCTCTCCGCCCTCAACCTGTCAATACATATATTCTTCAACGTCTGCATTGCAAATCCACCAACATTAGGATGATTGCTCAACTGAGATCGCTGATTCCATAACCTCAAATAGGTTTCCTGAACAGCATCCTCAGCATCTACCTCATTAGCCAGCATATTCTTTGCAACATTCTGCAGCTTGTTGCGTAGAGGTACAACATCCGATTTGAACTTTTCTAACTCCATGTATCTAGATAACGAACCACACTGAAATTTGTAACAGAAAAAGTAACATTTTAATTATATCACCAAAAACATATCAATTACCACCCTGTCGAAAGACTAACACAACAATCACATATACAACAATATACAATAAATTAAAAATAAAAAGGTGACAAAAGTGACACTTATTTCACTCTCTTTACTTGTCACTTTTCTGTTACTTTTTTATAAGCTACTTACTTATATAAGACAAATTTATTCATAAAAACATTACAGATTACAAATAAAAGTAATTTGACAAAATATTTAAAAATAATATTTAATCATTTGTTTAAATCAATATTTTAATTTACGTTTGTAGCTCAATTAAGAAATAAACAGAATACATCACAAAATGGAAAAAGATATTTCGACAGAAGAAAAAATAAAAAATGCAGCCCGAAAAGTATTTCATGAAAAAGGATATGGGCAAGCCCGAACTCGCGACATAGCAGAAGAAGCGGGAATAAACCTAGCCTTACTCAACTATTATTTCAGGAGTAAGGAAAAGCTTTTTGATATAATTATGAAAGAAAGCTTACAAGAAATGTTTGGACTGATCGTAAATATTGTAAATGCAGAAGATATTAGTCTTTCTGATAAGATAGACATGATTGTTGCGCGCTATATAGACTCTATCTCAAAGAATCCGAATTTACCCCTATTTGTACTAAGTGAAATACAAGCCAATCCTCACAAAATAATAGAAAATGTGGGGCTTAAAGGAAAATCTATCGCAAATAATTATCTATTTAAACAGATACAGGAACAAACAGACAAAAAAGGGATAAAAGGAGTAACCCCGCTTCAGATTTTTATAAATATAGTATCCATGTCTATTTTCCCTATCGTAGGAAAGCCTTTATTAATGAACCTGCATGCTCCTTTCGGAGAAAAAGAATATGAGATATTTATAGAAGAACGAAAAGCATTAATTCCACAATGGATAAAAATGATGCTTAAAATAGATGAATAATAGAATCAGCATGAAAAAATCATTAATCATCATCACATATTCGCTTTTCTTTTCAACAATGGCTTTTGCTCAAAACACACTTACCATAGAGCAATGCCAGCAAATGGCAAAAGAAAATTATCCGCTTATAAAACGGTACGGATTGATTGAGCGGTCGAAAGAATATAATCTCTCAAATGCCGGAAAAGGCTATTTGCCCCAATTCTCATTATCGGCTAAAGCCTCTTATCAATCGGAAGTGACAAAGATACCTATCGATATCAAGGGTATAGATATCAAAGGGCTGAGCAAAGATCAGTATTCTGCTGCAATAGATGTTACCCAAACGATATGGGACGGAGGCGTAATAAACAGCAAAAAAGATATCACAAAAGCATCGTCCTATGCTGAGCAAAAACAGCTGGACGTTGATCTGTATAAGATAGTCTATCAGGTAAACCAAATGTATTTTGGCATCTTGCTACTCGATGCAAGATTGAAACAGAACACTCTTTTACAAGAAGAGTTGCAACGGAATTTCGACCTGATATCAAGCTATATAATCAACGGAATAGCAAACCAATCAGACTTGGATGCGATAAAAGTAGAGCAACTGAAAACTGTACAAAATAAAGCACAGATCGTTTCAAACAAAAAAGCATACGTGGATATGTTAGGTATTCTTATCGGACAAAAGCTAGACGAAAACATCACCCTGCCAAAACCGAATGCGGACAATTTGACCATATCATCACAAGTAAAACGACCTGAGCTGGAGTTGTTCGACGCACAATTAGTAAATCTAGAAACGCAAAAGAAAGCAATAAAAGCGGGCTACATGCCCAAACTTGGACTATTTCTCACCGGTGGCTATGGAAAACCTGCGCTGAATATGCTCAATAATGATTTCTCGGCATATTACATCGGAGGAATACGTTTGTCTTGGAACTTTGGAAGCTTGTACACACAAAAAAACGACAGAAAACTAATAGAAACGAATCAGGATAATATTGCAACTTCACGAGAAACATTCCTTTTCAATACAAGTTTGGAAACCTCTCAAGAGCAAAACGAAATAAACAAGAATAAAGACTTGCTAAAATATGATGACGATATAGTCATCCTTCGCAACAATGTAAAGCGAGCAACCGAAGCAAAGGTTGCAAACGGAACATCAACCGTCATTGACCTCATGCGCGATGTGAATGCAGAAGATCTCGCAAAGCAAGACAGAATACAACATGAGATAGAATTGCTTCAAGCTATTTACAACTTAAAATATACAACAAACAATTAAACAAGAAGTAAGAAATAACGATATACTTTTCTCTCTACATCAAATGAAAAATAATATATGAAAACAATAAAAAATATAGTTTATGCAAGCATCATACTCTTGCTTACAGCTTGCGGAAAAGGGAATGGAGACTATGATGCATCCGGCGTTTTTGAGACTACTGAGGTAATTGTATCAGCCGAAGCAAACGGAAAGATTATACAGCTCAATTTCATTGAAGGACAACAAGTAGAACAAGGAAAGCCTCTCGGATATATAGATACCGTACAATTATATCTAAAAAAGATGCAACTTCTCACCAATGCCAGTGCAGTAAAAAGCGGACGTGTAGATATACCAAGACAGATAGCAGCGATAAAGCAACAAATTGCAACCCAGAAAAACGAGCAAAAACGATTCGAGAACTTGGTAAAGGCAAACGCTGCAAATCAAAAGCAATTAGATGATATAAATGCACAGATACTTGTTCTTGAAAGGCAGTTAACTGCACAAACGGAATTATTAGAAAATTCGAACAAAAATATATCAGAACAAAGCTCGGGACTGGGCGTGCAAGTAGCTCAAATAAATGACCAGATACAGAAATCTATTATCAGTAGCCCTATCAATGGGACTATCCTGTCTAAATATGCAGAACAAGGAGAACTTGCAACACAGGGAAGAGCTTTATTTAAAGTAGCAGACATCGAACACATGTTCCTTCGGGCATACATTACAGCAAGCCAATTGATACAAGTGAAAATAGGACAAGCCGTAAAAGTATATGCAGACTTTGGAGAGAAAGAAATGAAAGAATATTCAGGGACTATAACCTGGATATCGGATAAGTCGGAGTTTACGCCAAAAACAGTACAGACTCGTGACGAACGGGCTAACTTGGTATATGCCGTAAAAGTAGCTGTAAAGAACGATGGATACCTAAAGTATGGAATGTACGGAGAATTAAAATTGAATTAAAACACAAAGCTATGTTGAAAGAGCTGATAAATAGTGACACCAAACTTATTTGTGATGCGCTTGCCGAAAAAGGAATGCTTACGATACATGATCTCGAAGTAATAACAGGCTATAGAGAAATGTATATTTATCTGGCTCTGGGATGGTTGTCTAAAGAAAATAAGATTAACTATGTGGATAAAGATGATGACTTATACATTGAATTGAACGAATAAAATATGAAAGCTGTTTCAGTTCAAAATATAAAAAAAAGCTACAAATCGGTACAGGCTCTCAACGATATAAGCTTCGATGTAGAGCAAGGAGAGATATATGGCATTATAGGACCCGATGGCGCGGGTAAAACAAGCCTTTTCAGGATACTTACTACCTTGCTGCTTGCAGATAGTGGCAATGCAAAGGTAGATGGTTTGGACATTGTGAAAGACTATAAAGAAATACGGAATAGAATAGGCTATATGCCGGGAAGATTCTCGCTCTATCAGGATTTAAGCGTGGAAGAGAATTTAGAGTTTTTTGCTACGGTATTTAATACAACCATACAGGAAAATTATCATCTGATAAAAGATATATACCAACAGATAGAACCGTTCAAGGATCGCAAAGCAGGAAAACTATCCGGCGGTATGAAACAAAAGCTGGCATTGTGCTGTGCATTGATACATAAGCCTTGTATATTATTTCTGGACGAACCCACTACAGGAGTAGACCCTGTGTCGCGGAAAGAATTCTGGGATATGCTTAAAATGCTGAAAGAGCAAAATATTACGATACTTGTATCCACTCCCTATATGGACGAGGCTAAACTCTGCGATCGCATAGCTCTGATACAAAATGGGTCTTTCCTCGACGTAGAAACACCACAGAATATAATAAACCGATACCCGGAGATATTATGGTCTGCACAGGCTGATGATATGTATAAACTACTAAAAGACCTCAGAGGTCATAATATGATAAAAACATGTTTTGCGTTTGGGGAAGTACACCATATCACAGTAAATAAAGATTTTTCGATAAATGAACTGAATGAATATCTCATCAACAATGGACATACAGGCATTGACATACACGAAATAAATCCAAGTATAGAAGATTGTTACATGCTATTGGCTCAAAACGAAAAACAATGAACGAAACGGTTATACATACAGAAAAACTGACAAAGAAATTTGGGAATTTCACAGCTGTAGATAATATATCTTTTAGTGTAGAAAAAGGGGAAATATTCGGATTCCTAGGCGCTAATGGTGCGGGCAAAACCACAGCCATGCGTATGCTTTGCGGATTGAGCTATCCAAGTTCGGGGAAAGGCTTCGTTGCCGGATACGACATATCGAAGCAACAAGAAGCTGTAAAGAAGAGCATCGGCTATATGAGTCAAAAATTTTCTTTGTACGAAGACTTGAAGGTGTGGGAAAACATCAGGCTATTTGGAGGAATATACGGAATGAAAGAAAAGGCTATTGAAACTAAAACCGCCCAAACGCTCGACGAACTGGGTTTTGCCAAAGAACGGAATACATTAGTAAAGGAATTACCGTTGGGTTGGAAACAAAAGCTTGCTTTCTCCGTATCTATATTCCATGAACCCAAGATTGTATTTCTGGACGAACCCACAGGTGGAGTAGATCCAGCTACCCGCAGACAATTTTGGGAACTCATATATCAAGCTGCCGACAGAGGAATTACCGTATTTGTTACAACTCACTATATGGACGAAGCCGAGTACTGTAATCGAATTTCGATTATGGTAGATGGCAAAATAGAGGCGTTGGATACACCAAAGAATCTACGCCACCGGTTCAATGCCAAAAACATGGATGACGTTTTTCAACAACTGGCACGAAAAGCAAAACGCTCTGATAATTGATATTATGAAACAATTTCTCTCTTTTGTAAAAAAAGAATTCTACCATATATTCCGCGATAAGCGTACTATGCTGATCTTACTGGGAATGCCCATTGTGCAGATCATTATATTTGGCTTTGCTATAACCACAGAGCTCAAAAACACACAGATTGCTGTGTTCGACCTCTCGAAGGATATTTCGACACAGCGTATCATCGAACAGCTTGAAGCAAGCGAATACTTTACAGTCTCACAGGTTTTGAATAGTCCCGATGATATTGAACAGGTTTTCAGGGAAGGAAAAGTAAGCATGGTAGTTGTATTCGGAGAAAACTTCAACAGCAACTTGTTACATACAGGAGAGGCTTCTATACAACTCATAGCCGATGCTACAGACCCCAATCAATCGCTTATGCAAACAGGGTATGCTACAAATATAATATCGTCATATCAACAAGAATTGATGCGTGAGCTCAACGTTCCTTTTCGCATAATACCCGAGGTAAAGATGCTGTATAACCCTCAGTTAAAAGGTGCATACAATTTCGTACCGGGGGTTATGGGACTTATCCTCATGATGATATGTGCCATGATGACATCGATAGCCATTGTACGTGAAAAAGAAATGGGCACAATGGAAGTATTACTTGCTTCGCCGATAAAGCCTATTTATATCATTCTGGCTAAAGCAGTACCATATTTTACGCTATCGGTAGTGAATCTCACTTCGATATTGTTATTATCATACTTTGTTCTCAAAGTACCTGTAGCCGGAAGCCTGTTTTGGCTTGCTGTTATATCATTCATATTCATTGCGGTAGCACTCTCGCTAGGGCTATTTGTATCTACTATTGCAAATACGCAAGTAACGGCGATGCTGATTTCGGGAATGGGTTTTATGATGCCCGTCATGTTGTTATCAGGTATGATATATCCGATAGAAAGTATGCCGGAAGTACTACAATGGATATCAAATATTATTCCTGCTAAATGGTACATCGATGCAATAAAAAAACTGATGATACAGGGCGTAGGTGTAGAATTTATATTAAAAGATATGGCTATTCTCGTATCTATGTTCATATTACTGATTACAATAAGTTTGAAAAAGTTTAAAGTTAGATTAGGCTGATTATCATGATAAAGTTTTTGATCGAAAAAGAGTTTAAACAGATTATGCGGAACTCATTTCTTCCGAGATTAATCATAGGCATGCCAATTATGATGATGCTCATTATGCCTTGGGCTGCCAATCAGGAGATAAAAAACATTAAGCTAAGTATTGTTGATAATGATCATAGCACTTATTCCGAAAGATTAGTCCGCAAGGCAACCTCATCCGGATATTTTCATCTTACGGATGTCTCTTTATCGGGTGATAAAGCTTCGCATAGTATCGAGTCGGGTAAAGCAGATGTTATACTCGAAATACAACCCAATTTTGAGAAAAACCTTGTAAAAACAGGAGTGGCTAATGTTATGATATCCGCAAATACAGTCAATGGCGTGAAAGGCTCACTAAGTTCTTCATATATGGGTGCTATACTATCCGATTTTTCATCGGATATCAGAGAAGAATGGTCTCCCAAAAGAGAGGGTGCAGTATTACCCGTTATTAACATCGTACCTCAGTACAAATTCAATCCTAATTTGGATTATAAAGTCTTTATGGTTCCGGCATTGATGGTAATACTACTTACACTGCTAACCGGCTTCCTGCCGGCACTAAACATTGTAAGCGAAAAAGAAATGGGTACAATAGAGCAGATGAACGTAACTCCCGTAAATAAATTTACATTCATTTTAGCAAAGCTTATTCCGTACTGGGTTATCGGATTCACGGTGCTTACTATCTGTTTTGGGTTCGCAGCATTTGTCTATAATATATTACCGGTTGGCAGCCTGTTAACAATCTATCTTTTTTCGGGAATTTATATTCTGGTGGTATCCGGATTCGGACTGGTTATCTCCAACTATTCAAATACCATGCAGCAAGCTATGTTCGTGATGTTCTTCTTTATAATGATTCTGATATTAATGAGCGGTCTGTTTACTCCGATAAGCAGTATGCCCGAATGGGCTAAGATTGTTACGATTTTCAATCCTTTGAAGTATTTCATACAAGTGATGCGAATGGTTTATCTCAAGGGTAGTGTATTTATGGACTTAACCACACAGATGTTTGCATTACTGGGATTTGTGGTGTTTTTCAACACTTGGGCTATCATCAGTTATAAAAAGACAAACTAAAAAAGTAGTAGGAGGCTTATTATCACAACAAACCTCCTACTTTATCAACCTATTTTAACATTCAAAATGTTATTCTATTTTTTCCATAATTTTTCCATATCTTCTAACGTCTTACCTTTTGTTTCAGGTAAACGTTTCCATACAAACAATGCTGCAAGAATTGCAAGTGAGCCATATACCCAGTATGCAAATCCGTGATTGAACATCGTTACTAATGTATCGTTCTTGTCCATGATAGGGAATGTCCAAGAGATTAAGAAGTTTGATACCCATTGTGCAGCTACAGCAATAGACATTACGCTCGAACGCACCGAGTTAGGGAATATCTCTGCGAGCATAACCCAACAAACAGGTCCCCATGACATAGCGAAACCGGCTGTATATGTAAGCATAAACACAAGTTTCAATGTACCGGGTAATCCTTGAGAAAAAGATGTCCCCAAGCCAAGCATAGATACTGCCATCACTAAAGCTCCTGTAATCAACAGAGGCTTACGTCCGAATTTATCAACAGTCATAATAGCCAATACTGTAAACGACAGATTGATAATACCTACAATGATAGTTTGCAACAGTGCCGAGTCTGTACCCGATCCCATACTCTTAAATATTTCGGGAGCATAGTATAACACAACGTTAATACCCACAAATTGCTGAAATGCAGATAACAATACGCCTGTCATTATAATCAGGAATCCATAAGATTTAACAGGAACATACAATGCTATTACAAAGCTTGCTATCATAGAGATTTCCAATGCACTTGAAACTCCGACTAACGATAGGGAAATAAGACCCACAACAAATAAGATAAGCCATGTCATCATAAAACGATAATATGGTTTTAATGATGCTGTTTCCTCATTATCAAAACTTTGTCTTATTTCCACCATTTCTTGCTTAGCCATTGTGCTACCTACAAGCTTGGTAAGAATACCCTCTGCCTTTGCGGTGTGACCTTTCATCACAAGCCATCTTGGTGTTTCGGGTGCAATAAACAATAAAAGGAAGAATATGACTGATGGAATAGCTAGCGAAGCAAACATCCATCTCCATCCTGTTGTATGGAGCCACTCTGTGTCTCCTTGTTTTGCTATAAAATAATTTACAAAATATACTACCAGCATACCAAATATTATGGCAAACTGATTAAGTCCTACAAGGCTACCTCTCTTGCTGGGAGGTGCTATTTCTGCGATGTACATAGGAGAGACCATCGAAGCTATACCAACTCCTACACCACCGATTATACGATAAAAAACAAAATGATATACAAAAGAGTGATCTCCTGCACTAGGCATCTGGAAACCTATTTCGGGCCATGCAGACCCTATTGCTGCTAATAGAAATAAAATAGCCGCAGCAAACAATGCTTTTTTACGTCCAAAAGTCTGACTTACCCAACCTGCCATAGCCGCACCAAAGATACAGCCAATCAGAGCGCTACTTATCACGAAGCCTTCCATTGCATTGGCCTCGTTCAATGATAATCCCATCGGCTCTATAAAAAAGTGACGGAGCGACTCTACCGTACCAGAGATAACTGCCGTGTCGTAACCGAACAGCAATCCACCCAGTGTGGCAATCAGTGTCAGTTTTAGCGTATATGATTTACTCGCTTCATTTTTCATTGGTCAATAATTATTTAAGGAACAAAGGGATTGTTTTAAAAGCAATTTATATTTTCTAGTTGTCATATCGAACGAAGTGAATTGAAAAATCTTCGTTACACTCAGAATGAAAAAAGTGAGGAACTTTTGATAAGAATGCTATTACTTTTAAAAACAATCCCTAGTTATATGTTTAGATATACATATTTACAATAGCCTCATAAAGCTCTTGCTTACCGCTTATTTGCTTAGGTTCGCCTACTTTATGTGCAATTGTGCGTAGATCTTCAAGAGTTAACTTGCCATCTTCAAAAGCTTTACCGTCTCCACCATCGAATGAAGCATAACGCTCTTTACGTAATTTGTTGTAATCTGAGCTTTGAAGAATATCAGCAGCAACCAATAAGCCACGTGCAAATACATCCATACCCGAGATATGAGCAATAAACAAATCGTCCATATCTGTAGAATTACGACGTATCTTAGCATCGAAGTTTACACCACCATTTCCTAACCCGCCATAAGGTAACAATACCAACCATGCATGAGCAAAATCATAGATATCGAGAGGGAACTGGTCTGTATCCCAACCATTCTGATAATCTCCGCGGTTAGCATCGATACTACCCAATAGACCCGCATCTGCAGCAGCCTGCAATTCGTGTTCGAATGTGTGACCTGCAAGAGTAGCGTGGTTAACCTCAATATTCACTTTGAAATCTTTGTCTAAACCATAGTGACGAAGGAAGCCGATAACAGTTTCTGTATCGAAGTCATATTGATGTTTAGTAGGTTCCATTGGTTTAGGTTCAATTAGGAATGTACCTTTGAATCCTTGTTTGCGAGCATAGTCACGAGCCATTGTCAACATTTGAGCCAAGTGATCTTTTTCACGCTTCATGTCGGTATTCAACAAGCTCATATAACCTTCACGACCTCCCCAGAACACGTAGTTAGACCCGCCAAGAGCGATAGTAGCATCAATAGCATTCTTTATTTGAGTTCCCGCACTTGCAACTACATTAAAATCAGGGTTTGTTGCAGCACCATTCATATAACGTTCGTGGCTGAAAACATTTGCTGTACCCCAAAGAAGTTTTACTCCCGAAGCTGCTTGTTTTTCTTTTGCATAGTCTACTATTGTATGCAAGTTCTTTTCATATTCTGTCCAAGAATTACCTGCATCTACCAAGTCTACATCATGGAAGCAATAATAGTTGATTCCCATTTTGGTCATGAATTCGAAAGCTGCATCCATTTTGTATTTTGCACGGCTGATAGCATCGTCTCCTATATTCCATGGGTGATGAATAGTTGCTCCACCAAATGGATCGCCACCATTAGCACATAGTGTATGCCAATATGCCATTGCAAAACGAGTCCAATCTTTCATTGTTTTTCCCATTACCACTTTGTTTTCGTCATAAAAACGGAATGCTAACGGATTTTTACTTTCTTTTCCTTCAAATTTGATTTTTCCGATACCCGGAAAAAATTCTTTTGTTCCTTTTAAAATTTCCATGATTATAGTTTTTATTTTAAATGATTAATAATTTATTTTTTAGTTACCAGATTTCTCCATTGTTGATATGCCTCTCTATATTGATCTCTCTTATCTTTCTCAGGTTCTATGACTGCTAATTTTTCGAGAGAAGCAAAAGCTTCCTGAGGTGTAGCATAAAGCCCTATACCAATACCCGCTCCTTTAGCAGCTCCGGCAGCACCATCTGTATTATACAGCTCGATAGTCACCTCACTTACACTGGCTAGTGTTTGCGAGAAAATCGGGCTTAGGAACATGTTCGCATATCCGGCTTTCACTGTAGAAATATTCATACCCATCTCGCGCATAATTTCCATACCATATTCGTAAGAGAACACGATACCTTCTTGTGCTGCGCGAAGAATATCTTTCTTGTCATGGATGTTAAAATTGATTCCATGTATCGAGCAATTAACATCCTTATTTTCCAATACACGCTCGGCTCCATTTCCAAAAGGAATAATACTAATACCTTTCGCTCCAATAGGTGATTGAGCAGCCAGAGCGTTCATATCGCTGTACGATAAGCCTTCAAGAGCCAAATTTCGTTTCAGCCATGAGTTAAGAATACCTGTTCCGTTGATACAAAGCAGCACTCCAAGTCTGATTTGTTCCGGCGTATAATTAACATGCGCAAAAGTATTTACACGCGATAGTTTATCGTAGTTCAGCTGATCCAACACTCCATATACAACACCCGATGTTCCGGCGGTAGAAGCTATTTCGCCCGGCTCAAACACATTGAGAGAAAGAGCATTGTTAGGCTGATCGCCTGCCCGATAAGAAACCGGGATACCTTCTTTCAATCCAAGTTCTTTGGCTGCCGAAGATGAAACATAGCCTTGTATACCAAAAATAGGTTTTATCTCAGGGAAAAAACTCTTCGGTATTCCATAGTGATTCAGTACTTCTTCAGATAACGTATTTGTCTTAAAATCCCAGAAGATACCTTCTGACATTCCCTCGATAGTAACAACGATATCATTTGTTAATTTCATCCCGATATAATCACCGGGTAGCATCAGTTTATCTATTTTTTCATAGATATGAGGTTCATTTTCTTTTACCCATGCTAGTTTAGATGCAGTAAAATTACCCGGAGAGTTGAGCAAATGACTCAGACATTTTTCCTCACCGATGGCTTTAAATGCCTTTTCGCCATAAGGTACAGCACGGCTGTCGCACCATATTATAGAGGGACGGAGTACATTTTTATCTTTATCTACGAGCACCAACCCATGCATTTGCCAGGTAATACCGATAGCTTGTATATCTTCTCCTTTTGCTCCCGACTTTTGCATCACAGATTGATGTGCAAGTTTCAGGTTTGCCCACCAGTCGGCAGGGTCTTGTTCTGCCCATCCCGATTTTACAGCTGTAATTTTCATTTCCTCTTTCGGAAAAAAGTCTGAAGCAACAATTTTACCTGTGCTGGCATTTACCAGACAAGCTTTTACCGAAGAGCTACCAATATCATATCCTAATAAATACATGATAGATGAGTGTTTTTATGTTTTTTAAATCGATTATATACTTGTTTTCAACTTATTATAAGCCTTTTTGTCAAATTTATAATAACGGGCTGCACGATGAGACACATCTTTTTGTTTCTCCTCCAAAGGAATAACATAACTCATAGCTGCTACCTTCTTATGGAAATTGCGTATATCAATTTTCTTATTATATATTGCTTCATACAGTTTATGCAACTGACTTATCGTAAACTTCTGAGGTAAGAGCTCGAAAACTATAACAGGATTGTATTCTATCCATCGGCAGATCTCTACGAGTGATTCTTTCACAATCTGATTATGATCAAATGGCATTTGTGGTATTTTATCAATCGGACACCATTCTGTTTGCTTGTATTTCGAAACATTATTCAATTTCCGATCCACCTTACAAAGAGATAAATACGCAACAGTAATCAGGCGATTGATATTTGGCTGATAAGCTGTGTCGAGCCACTTTCTGTCATCCGGGTTATTGGATCTGCCCGGTGAAGCAAAACAACGAAATTGCTTTAACGACATCCTCTTTATCCCTGTAAGCTCAAATAAAACACGATTTGCAGCGTCATCCACATCTTCTTGGTCATATATAAGGCTTCCGGGAAGTTTCAGGTCTTTTTTCCTTCTTTTATCAGTGTTACGCTGTACCAATAATATATTCAACTTGTCGTTCTCGAATCCGAACACAACGCAATCGACAGAGACATAAGTGTGAATGAAGTTTATTTTCATGGTAATCCGGCTATAAAACTTATTGTACTAAGTACAAATATATAACTTCATTTTAAAACACAGCAACAATGCTACACTAATTTTTAGTTAAAGATTTGCATTACAATCAATTACATATCATACATAATACAATAAGAAGAAGGTAGATATTGTAATTTACACATTAATAAACACCTATTAATAAATACGTTACACGAAAATAAATTAACATATAAGCCCGAAAGCCTATATGTTAATTCCCACAATAAGATGTTTAAATAAAAAAGTATATTATTTGCTATTTATTTCTATAGAAGCTTGCTTCAAATTAGAAGAGGTTGCTTTTAAAATTATCTTCCCTGCCTTTTTATGAGATTGCACAACAGCCAAAGCTTTTCCACTAAACAATTTTCTTGAAGGCTTTTTCAAAGAATTCGGATCAGTAGGATCTCCATTATCAGTTCCGGCTATAAAACCATCTCCTTCTATCGTAAAGTTTATAAGATTATCAGCTACAGGAACAGGGTTGCCCTCTGCCTCCAAAGCCTCAACCGTAATAAATGACAAATCTTTCCCATCGGCTTTGATTGTCTGCCTATCTGCTGTAAGCCTTATGGAAATAGGATCACCTGTTGTTTTAACTTCCCTTGTCAGCACCTCTTTTCCATCTTTATAAGAAACAGCTTTCAGAGTTCCTTTTTGGAAAGGAACACGCCAAAACACATGATATACATCTTTTTCTTTGGCTTTCTTGCCTAGAGACAAACCGTTCAAAAACAATTCTACCTCATCAGCATTATTGAAATATGCCCATATATCTACAGTTTGCCCCTCTTTCCAATTCCAATGCGGAAAGATGTGAAGAACATCCTTATTTGTCCATTCACTCTGATACATATAATATATGTCTTTAGGAAATCCAGCAAGGTCAATTACTCCGAAATAGGAACTGCGAGATGGCCACCAGAATGGAGTAGGCTCACCCAAATAGTCGAAACCTGTCCACAGATAGACACCCGAAATATGATCATAATTTTTCACGAGTCTCCATGTATCTTCGTGAGTGCTACCCCAAGGTACATGACAATTATCATATGATGAACAATGATGCACAGGACGGTCGAAAGGCTTATCCCATCTCTCGGGCCAAATGTTCATACTATCGGAAGGCATTTCGTAATATCCACGAGACATTAGACCTGATGTAGACTCTGTAATAATCAGCTTTTGATTCGGAAATTTCTCATGAAAATTCACCCAATTATTTTCATGATAATTGAAACCGATAATATCCATCGCACCCGATCGGAAGATATGATTGGATGGCTCTGTTTCATTATTTCCTGTTGTAATCGGTCGTGTAGGATCAAGCTTTTTGGCAATATCAGCCAGCTTTATAGTCAAAAGAGAATTTACGTGAAGCTCTTTTGCGTCAATATCTTTTTTGTTTAATGTATTGGCAAAATTTAAGACCATATTAGCCTGTTGCAAATCTAATGTATCGGCATTTATATCTGACCATTGTTCAAGAATTTCATTTCCTATACTCCACATGAAGATAGAAGGATGATTGCGATCACGAAGAATAAGATCGGTCAAATCCCGTTCGTGCCATTCAGGGAAATATTGGGAATAATCGTACGGTGATTTCTTCTTTCGCCACATATCGAAAGCCTCATCCATAACGATGAATCCCATTTTGTCGCACAAGTCAAGCAATTCTGGGGCAGGTGGATTATGAGAGGTACGAATACCATTGCATCCCATCTCTTTCAGAATTTCGAGCTGGCGTTCAATAGCCCTGGTATTAACGGCTGCACCTAAGAATCCTAAATCGTGGTGATTACACACCCCTTTTATCTTTACAGATTCGCCATTCAGAAAGAATCCTTTATTCGGATCGAAAGAAAAATAGCGAATACCTAACGGAGTTTCATACTCGTCTACAACCTTCCCATTTTGTTCTATACGGGTTACTATCTTATACAGATATGGATTGTCTATCGACCATAAGATTGGATTTGAGACTTTCAAACTTTGCCCCATAGAGACATTCTCTGCGGCACCAACACTTTCTGAATTATTTATTCTAGCAATCTCTTTACCTTCTTTATCTATTAGGATAGAATACAATTCGAATCTTTGACCAGAATTTGATGAGTTTTTTATATTCGTTTGGACTTTAATTTCGGCATTATCTTTCGTTACTATAGGTGTAGTTACATAAGTACCCCAAAGGTCAACATGTAAAGCATTTGTAGTTACTAACCATACATTGCGATAGATACCCGAACCGGAATACCACCGTGAATTGGGTTGTTTCGAGTTGTCTACACGAACAGCAATAACATTCTTTTCTCCGACTTTAATATACGGAGTCAAGTCGTAACGAAACGAAATATATCCATTGGGACGCTCTCCCAAAAGATGTCCGTTTATCCACACTTTACTGTTCCTGTATATACCATCAAAATCGATATATACATTCTTTTCTTCACAGGATTTATCTACCACAAAGTCTTTGCGATACCAACCTATACCACCCGGTAATGCTCCACCTCCGGGAGTAGCCGGATTCTTGAGCGAGAAATCTGCTTCTATACTCCAGTCGTGAGGAAGATCAAGAATTCTCCACTTTGCATCATCATATTGAGCATTATATGCTGTAGAATCATCTCCCAAATAGAATTTCCAACCTTCGGTAAAGTCTACATTTTCTCTTACTTTCTTTGACGAAGAACACGAAAAGAGAACTGTACAAATAAAAAGAAATAGATAATGTTTTTTCATGTCTGATATTATAATCCTTAAATTTAGAAATAAAGGTCGGAAGATACATATCCGACCTCTATCAATTTCAACCTTAAAAAACCCATAAAAACCAATAAAGATTTCACAATCTTTTTCTATACTTTATTTCCCTGCGCTAATAATAGCATTAATAGCATCTGTATGTACTTGCTCTCCGGTAGTTCTATTGAACAGACCAGATGCTTTATCACCCGTAGGACCATTATCCCAATAAACAGGAATCAGTCCATTCTGAACTGCCACTTTAGTTATATAATTCAGATAGTAATTACGAGCCTTTACATGATTTGCATAATCGGCAGTACTCAACGATGCTCTTAATGTTGCAGCATATTCACCTAAGATTACAGGGATTCCCTTATCTACAAAATTTGTTTTAATTTTTCCAAATTGCGTATCAGCCCAATCTTCTTGTCCCCATGTGGAGACTCCGGCACCTGAAAAATCTTTACCCCAGAGGAAAATTATATTTTCTTCAGCTAATGTAAAATCGTAAGGGTCATAGTAATGAACTTCCGCCATGATACGATTGGCTGTAGGATCTGTAGGCATTTTCATATAGTTTACTGCATAGTCTATATTCGTATTGTATGACTGAACGATAAGGTTACGCCAAGTATTTTTTCCTCCGGTAGACCGCACTGCATTAATAAATGTTTGGTTGTATGACTGCTGTACTTCTATATTTTCTGCCGATGGTGTATTATAATTGGCATGAACTTCGTTTGTCCCTGCAAAAAGGAGGTGTTCGTCATAATCACGGAAATAAACAGCAATTTGTTCCCACAATGCCTTTTGCTTTTTATTTACTTCGACCTGTTTGTCGTAGGTTGGATTTTCTTCAAGCCAGCCACCATCCCAATGGATATTAATTATTGCATACATATTGTTATCAATACAATAGTCTACAACTTCTTTCACACGGGCAAGTCTTGCATCCGATATTTTATATGTAGCCTGATCTTCGATATATGCATTCCACGCACATGGTATACGCACGGTATTAAATCCGGCTGCTTTTACTCCATCTATCAAAGATTTAGACGCCTTTGGGTTGCCCCATGTTGTTTCTCCGGCAGTAGTTCCATCTGTCGCTTCGAGCGTATTGCCTAAATTCCACCCAAGTCCCATTTTTGCAGCAAGAGCCGGAGCGTCGTTATTCATTCCTGTCTTATCAGCCACAATATTCAGACTTGTTGCTGCTTGAGCAATTGTAACTGTTTCTGACAAATTACCGACTTTGAATACTATAGTACCTTCTCTTTCAAAAATATTCTTGTTAGGAGCAATAACAAAAACTTCGGAAACGTCCGAAACTACTTTCGTTGAGGATTTTGTAATCCAATCTCCATTTATTACTATTTCGTGAGAGTCTGATGTTTGTAGCTCGACAGTTATATTTTCTCCTTCTGATTTTACATCATATATATTCTTCTTTACAACAAGTAGATTTGTCAGAGCCTGTGTAACGGCTACTTCTTTTTTTATATTCCCCGCAGTTATTGTCAGGGTCGCATTACGAATATCTGTTGTGGTATTAGCCTGAGCTGATACTGTGAGTTTTATAGTGCCTGTTCCTTCTCCGGATGCAGGCGAAACAGTACACCAAGACTCAGAACTAGCTACAGTCCATTTCTGGTTTGTCTTTATATGTATGGCATTATCTCCACCATCTTTTGTGAAAGCTAAGTTATCTGTTGAAACAATTAACTCCGGATCGGGTTTATCTTCGTCGCCGGAACAAGAAATGGAGAAAAATGTCAAGCAAACGCAGATAAGTGTATAAAGCAAAAACTTATATTTTTTCATTCTATGTTGATATAATATGAAAGGGTTTTTAACAAAACCCTTTCATTGGTTACTATCCTTAAATCACAGAGACTAGTTAATCAGCTGGTATATAATTATACACAAATAGCCATCGACTCTCGCCTGATAAAGCGGGATCTCTTATCACACTTAAACGTAAGTAATCTGCCCCAACAGACTGAATACGACTATCACTCCAATCAGCAACAGCAAATGTAAAATTATCTGCATGCAACATTGGTACATTCAATTTCAGACTATAATTATCATGATTATAGACCCAGGTTCCCGAAAGATTATTTGTCTGATCGAAAGCACCATCTTTAACTGTTTTCTGTATGATATTCACTGTACCATCCATATTAAACTTCATAGAACCATGATCGCCATCTATCATTACCCATGAATTATCTGAAAGGCCTGGTGTCCATGCCCCTGTCAATGCAGGAAAGGTAATTGGGTCGGCATATGTGAGAGGACCTCCAAACTTAGTACCCTTCACATCTATTTTCCAAGTATGCGCACAAAGCATTTTCTTAACAGCTACACTTTCATCGTCACCTGACGCAGACAGCTCAAAATGATAAACCATATATTCACTCTTGGAAGCATCGCGTTTACCCAACCATATACCAGACAAATCACCAAATGTATTGATTTCTGTTCTGATAATTCGCAGAGCTTTATCCCCTGTTGTAGATAACATCTGTGACCCAGATATAGCAAAGCTAATGTCCTTATCGAAGATGATATTATTGTTAGCATCAGTCTTATATGTACCTTTCAGTTCTTTAGCAGCACCATCCGTAAGTATATAGCTTCCGGTTTTCTCTCCTGTTTTTGTCATCGACAAAGAAATATTATCAATCATACTCTTATTGTATGGATAACCTGCAACAGAATAGTCAGCCGGCGAACTCCAATTGTTCAAGAAAGTCCCATCCAGACCAGTCCAGTTATATGGAGTATTAACAGACAACTTCCATTTCTTTGTAAATGTTGATGTTAAATCATCATTTGCATTTCCGTTATATGGAGGTTCTGGGTCTCCTGCGACCCAATTATCTTTATATTCCTTAGAAATATAGTTGAAACATGTACCCGACGGAACAAGCATGATCTGCATAAAGTCTTCCGACAAATATAATATTCTGAATTCGGTAGCTGCCAGTACTTCTCCATTTCTGCTTGTTACATTTACAGGATAAGCATCGGTAAAGGCAATAGTGTGTTCATCTACATTAACCATATACGAACCATTGTAAGATCCTAAGCCATAAGCCTGTTGATCTACCTTAATATTTGCACCGCCAATCAGGTCGAATGTCATTGTTCCAAAGTCAGCAGCATCACACATCCATTTATTACCCGGCCAGTCTGCAAGCCAATACCATAAAGCATTACCATCGTCTCCGGCAAGAGGAGTGATAGCTTTTTTCCAATCCCATGCATCTGCATCAAGATAATTATCTCCTGAAGCTGTATGAAGGGCATCCCAGTTATATGTACCTGTGAAGAAATACATAGGAGCTAAGAAATGACGACTAACGCCTTCGGCATCAAGGTCTAGGTACCATGTTTTGGATTTACCTACTCCTCCCGAGATCATAGTCCACACATCGTCATTTACAAAGTCTGCATAAAAATCATCAACCGTAAAAGTAACAGGTTCTCCATATACAATTCCTCCAGGTGTTTCTACCCCGAATGTTACATTGTAAGTACCTGGGAAAGGCATTTTCAACGTCACTTTTTGTTTCTGGCTACGTCCCTGAGGATGATTCCATAGTGGAGTATAACCATTTCCCATCAAACTTGTCAGATAAATAATATTGGGGTTTGAAGCATCGTGTTCAATCTTGAAAGCTATACCTTCAACCAAATCTTCTGCTTTTACATTCTTACTTCCTAAACTATAATCATCAGGAGAGCAAGAAACAAACATCATCGCAAAAAGAGCGAATAATGTAAATATATTAATCAGTTTCTTCATAATTATTAGTTTTTGTTTGTTACCAACCTGCATTTTGAGTAAGAACATTCTTAGATAATGTAATCTGAGTATTCGGTATCTGCATGAAACCTCTTGTTTTCTTAATATTCTCAGCAGTGATTACAACTTCATCTTCTGCATTGCCACTCAATACTTTTTGTGACTGAGCAATAGTAGAAGCAGCAACATCAAGCCCCTGACGAAGCAAGTCCCAATAGCGAAGACCTTCGAATGCAAATTCGAAACGACGCTCTTCCATAATATTAGCTTGGGAGACTGTCTTAGTTGTAAGTCCTGCACGCTTACGCACTTGGTCATAATAATTTTGTGCATTATTTGACCCCAATTCGGCAGCCATTAACAGTACATCCGCATAGCGTATAATAATATAATCCTGATCTTGAGAAATCTGAAAGTCATTATCACCTCCGGTATCAGAAGTACCATCAGGCAAAGCTGTTGGTGTATATTTCTTATTTGAATATCCGGTATACTCGCGTTGGTCTTTCTTATCATACTTAGCTTCAATTCCTTCTTTAGCTATGTCAATTATTGATGCTGTCTTTCTTTGGTCGTTAGCAGCAAAAGCATTCACTAATTTAGGATTTACAGTACACGCTCCCCAGCCTTTACCATAAGGCGACCAGTTTGTATTACGCATTCCCAACATAACCAACCAACGGTTTCCATCTACCATTCCGTTATAGTCGGATGTATTATTGAATTTTTCTGCAAAAATCACTTCTACATTTCCTGCTCCTGCATACCCCGATTTATCTAATTTATTATCGTCAGCATTCGGTATATAGCTTGCTGCAGGCCACATTTCTTTATATGTAGGCAATAGATCAAACTCACCACTATCCACGATATCTTCTAACCCGGCTAATACCTCAGCCTTGGTTACCCCCAAATCATCTTTAGCATAATAACCTGTATAGAATAAATATACACGAGCCAATAAAGCTTTTGCAGCAAAACTGGTTACACGACCGTCATTCTCACTAGCTTTAGCTTTAGGGTAAGCATCGGCAGGAATATTAGCTGCAGCAAATTTCAAATCTTCAACGATCAACTTGTATGTATCAGTAGGATCAGCCTGAGGTACATTATCGGTTGTTGGTGCAGTAAGAAGAGGAACACGTTCAAACAAACGAACAAGATCGAAATACAAAAGGGCTCTAATGAAGCGAGCTTCGCCTGCTATACGGTTTACGGTTGCAGCCTGATCGCTCCAGTCTGAGGCCTCCATCTTAGTCAATAACGTATTGCAACGAAAGATGCCTGCGTAATAACTTATCCAAGTCTGGTTAAATATATTATTATCAGAAGGCGATTGTGTAATATCGAAGCGGTCTAAAGCCTGATAAGCACGTCCGTCAGTATTACCGGTTCCGCCAAAACAATTATCAGATAGAAGTTCTGAGGTGACATAATGCGCAACCCCTCCATCAGAAGTAGTACGCTGGTATCCGTCATAGCAACCGATCAAGGCCATTTCCATATCTGCGACAGTCTTATAAAAACTACCATCGGTCAGATTTGTTTTAGATTCTGTATCAAGATAACTATCAGAACAGGAGAATAGTCCCATACTTACAGCTACTGCTACTAATATATGTTTAAACTTATTCATAGTTTATATCTCGTTTAATGGTTAAAATTTAAGGTTCACACCGAATAAATAAGTCCTCGGGCGAGGATAATAACCTAAGTCTATTCCTGACACCCAGCCTGATGTACCATAACCGATCTCCGGATCCATTCCATCATATTTAGTAAATGTGAATGCATTTTGCACTGATGCATACAGACGACACTGGCTGATACATTTCAGGTTGATTAGTTTCGCAAAATCATAACCAATACTTATATTGCTTATACGTAAGAAATCACCATCTTGCAGATATAAATCAGAGAATTGCCAGTTTATATTTGTCTCTGTTACACGGGGTATTTTGTTTGATGTGCCTTCACCTGTCCAACGATTAAGGATTGCAGTTGTATAGTTGGCCTGTTTATTGGTATGATTGCGGTACGATTGAACAATCTTATTGCCCATTACACCATTTGCATTCAGGTTAAAATCAAATCCTTTATATTCGAAACCGATATTAAATCCAAAAGAGAAATCAGGCATACCATTTCCTAGATCGGTTTTGTCTGTAGCGTCTATTTTTCCATTTTTATCGAGATCAACGTACTTAACATCTCCCGGTTTTACGTCAGCCTGTAGAATACCATTACCTGCAGCTTTCCAAGCCTCGATATCTTCCTCACTTTGGAATAACCCGGCAGTTTTATAACCCCAAAAATAACCAATTGCATAACCATTTTGAGCTCTGTAAAACTCCTCTGAGTTATCATAAAGCATTCCTGTCAGACCATGAATTATACCATCATCTGTTGGGATATTACCCACTTTATTCTTGTTGTAAGATCCGTTTACGCCTATATTATAGTTTACTTGGCCAATATTGTCTCTCCATGTTAAACCTAGTTCAATACCTGTATTTTTCACATCACCACCATTTATATATGGAGCTCCGGCTCCCGCAGTAGCTAATATAGGAGCTACAACCAGCCAATCTTTTGTTTTCTTTGTGTAAAAATCAGCATTGATTCCTAATCTATTTCTTAGCATATAGGCATCAAACCCAATATTGAGCTGTTCTGAAGTCTCCCACTTAACACTTTCGTTAGACAAACGGCTTGGATAAGCTCCCGCAGTGTTTGTTTTGTTTGTTCCGAAGTTATAATATGCAGCGGGATCGCTACTTGTATAACCAGTGGAAGTATTTATTGGTGCAAGATATTGATCATCATCTATATTTTGGTTACCAACTTGTCCCCAACTTAAACGAAGTTTCAGAAAATCGAGAGTTCTGCTCTCTACAATACTTTGCATAAAGTCTTCATTTGTAATCACCCACCCTGCTGAGAACGAAGGGAAGTATCCCCATCTGTTACCTTTTGCAAACTTAGATGAACCATCAGCTCGCAAAGTTGCATTGAACATGTACTTCTCTTTATAGTTGTAGCCAACACGCCCAAAATAAGACACTCGACGATAATCGTGTTCAGGTCTACCACCTACACTTCTTGTTTCTACAATATTGCCATCACTATCCAAATGGGCCTGTCCTGTTGTATTATCTAAGTATGCATGTGAGAAATCATTGAACTGAGATAATAGATTCCAGTTAGATCCGGAAAGGAATGTTCCCTGATAACGTGTAGCCTCCATACCTACTAAAGCATTGATGGCATGATCATCGGCCAAGGTAAAATCATAACCTGCGGTATTAGTCCAAGTTAGCGTATGACCTTTACTCATATTCTGTAATGTAGTCGTATGATCTTTATTATAAGTATATACAGAGAACTGATAGAATGGCTCGAAGCTACGATATTCGGATGCGTAATAATTAATACCGAATACTGATTTTAGCTTAAGGTTTTTTATTGGCTCTAATTCTGCATATATATCAGCCATCAATCTTTGAGAATCATTCTTATTGTTGGAGTTAGTCATCATTAAACCGTATGGATTACCATCACCATTATACCATGGCGAGTTGCTCGTATCATTATACGGACTGTCATAGATATTATTATCGCTATATACAGGCGACAAAGGAGATGTAGTAAATGCTCCACGCAAAGTATTATTATATTGGTTTCCAACACTTATACCTCTATTCTTGATATAGTTAAAGTTTAGATGTTGTCCTACCTTCAACACCTCCTTATACAACTTGTGCTCTGTATTGATACGGAAACCATAACGCTCATAATTAGAGACATCCTTACCTCCAACGATACCTTCCTGAGATGTATAGTTCAATGAGAGTGCATAGACAGAAGCCTCTGAACCACCATTCACATTCAACGAATAGTTTTCAGTTTTAGCATCATCTTTAAACATTTGGTTAATCCAGTTTGTATTGGCAAGAGTACCCATCGAATCAAAGTCAAACAAAGCCGATCCCGAATTTAATGCTTGCTCATTCATTATTGCCATATATTCATTGGCGTTGAGCATTTTGGCTTTACGTGCAACATTCTGCACCCCATAATATGCATCAAAAGAAACTTGTCCTTTTCCTTTCGATCCTTGTTTTGTAGTTACTAAAATAACACCATTTGCAGCCTGAGCTCCATATATGGCAGCAGATGCAGCATCTTTCAAAACATCGATAGATTGAATATCTGCGGCATTCAACACACTGATATCTCCTTCAATTCCATCGATAATATAAAGCGGCCCTGAATTTCCTACTGTACCAAGTCCACGTATAGTAACTTTCATATCTGCACCCGGTTGTCCGGACGTAGAGGAAATCTGTACTCCCGGAGCTTGCCCCTGAAGAGCCTGAAGAGGATTGGTAGTGTTTAATTTAGCTACCTCATCGCCTTTTACTTGTAACGTAGCACCTGTATTCAGCTTTTTCTTCTGAACACCATAACCTATGGCTACAACTTCATTCAACACATTTGCTTCTTCTTTCAACTCTACGTTGAATACTGTTTGTTGCCCAACTGCAAACGTTTTAGAAGTGAATCCAATATAGGACACTTCGATCGTCGCATTTTCTTTCACACTTAAGGTAAACTTTCCGTCAACATCTGTCAGGGTACCATTTGTTGTACCTTTTTCTACAACAGAGGCTCCAATAAGAGGTTCGCCCTCTGAAGTGACGGTTCCCGATATTCCACGTACAGACTGTGCATAAAGCCCAGCAACTGAGAGTAAGCTGATAATAAGCATCAGATATACCCTCCGCAAACAAATGCAACTTGTTTGCCGAAAAAATCTAGTCATTTTCTCATTCATGGTTTTTTAATAGTATTAGTGAATCTGAACTAAAAGTGATTTATGTAATAACAATAATTCTGCTTTATTCTGCCCTTTTTACAGAGAGCTTCTTTCCTGAGTATTTCACTTCAGATATTGTGTTTTTCTTTCCTTTGGTAATCCATTCTATTTTAAATATTCTATCCTTAGCCATACCTGTATATTCGCCTTTAACATCGTCGACAGTAAGCTGCTGAGAAGCGTCATCATAACTGAACTTAATAGTCGAATATGCCCCATTTTCATAGTTATAGTTCACCCCTTCGTCTTCGTATAAAGTAAACTCTCCGTTTTTACCTGTATATACTTTTATGGTGAGATCTGTTTGATTTTGTTTGGTAGTCTGAATATCATTCCCCATAGGCAAAATCGAACCTTCTTGTACAAACAGAGGCATACGCTCGTAAGGTGCAGATACTTTTACACTTTTTCCTCCGGTAACATATTCTTCTGTATCATAGTTGTACCAATTTGTACCGGCAGGGAAATATACGTCTCGGGATGTTGCTTTGTATTGGTATACCGGACAGACCATGAGGTTAGGTCCAAACATATATTGATCGCTTATATTATGAGTAGCAGCATCTTTTCCGAAATCCATTACCAAAGCACGCATAATAGTATAATCATTGAAGTATGTCATTCCGGCCAATGAATAGATGTATGGCATCATCTGGTAACGAAGCTTGGTGTAATGAACCATGCTATTATATGCAGGATGACCTTCAGGAGCAATATTGTAGATCTCACGATAAGGATATTGTCCATGACTACGGAATAGCGGACAGAATGCTCCAAACTGGAACCAACGAGCATTCAGCTCTCTCCATTCTTTCATATCTTCTGAGCCTTCTTTCGCATTTTCATAACGTTTTTCGACACAGAAACCACCGATATCCATTGTCCAATAAGGAATACCCGACATAGCAAAATTAAGTCCGGCTGAAATCTGAGCTTTCATATCTTCCCAACGAGTACCAATATCGCCACTCCATGTAGCTGTAGAATAACGTTGCAATCCGGCAAAGCCAGAACGGGTAAGCAAGAAGACACGGTTGTTAGGATTAGTAGAACGCTGACCTTCATAAATACCCTGTGCATTAACAAGAGCGTAAGCGTTAAAGTACTCAACTGATGGACCTAAAGCTGTAGGAGTCATTAGCTCTTTACGGTACTGCATACTTGCATTTGATAAAATATCCGGCTCGGAAGCATCCATCCACCAAGCATCAATACCTTTAGAGTATAGCTTTTCGTTCAACTGGTCCCAAAATAGTTTGCGAGCACCTTCACTGTAAGCATCATAAAATCCTCCAATGTAACCCGGGCTAATCCAATCGCGGATACTATCTTTCACAGCACGGTTAAACATCCATCCTTTTTCGTCAAAAGCCTTGTAATTATCTGTTGTATAATAAAACTTAGGCCATACAGAAATCATAATATGTGCATCTTTTGCATGTACGCTATCCATCATCCCTTTTGCATCTGGGAAACGCTCGGTATCAAAATCATGGCTTCCCCATGCATCCTTCGGCCAATACGACCAATCTAATATGATGTTATCTAGTGGTATATTTCTCTTGCGGTATTCATCTACAACGCCAAGCAATTCTGCCTGAGTCTTATATCTTTCGCGGCTTTGCCAGAATCCCATTGCCCATTTAGGCATAATTTGCGATTTTCCTGTAACTGTCCTATATCCTTTGATCACATCATCGGCATTGTTTCCACGAATAAAATAATAGTCGATCTGGTCGCCCATCTCTGACCAAAGAGCCAACTTGTTTTGTTGTTCCTGAGATTTCGGGCTCAAAGCTTTAAGTCCTATATATGAAATACCACCATCAGGTTTCCAATCGAGTTTTATTTTACGCTTTTCGCCGGCTTTCATATCCACTGTGAACTTATAGCTATTCGGATTCCATGCCGTACGCCATCTTTCAGGCACTATTACCTCATTATCCAATGATATAGTCGTATAACCTGCATAATAAAGTATAAAATGATATTTGCCTGTTTCCTTTGCTTCTATATCTCCTTCCCAAGTGATGCGAGAATTAAAGAACGGAAAGTCTTGAGGAAACTTTTTTACTGTTTCCAGGTTTTCGTAATCAATCTGCGATTCTGCTCTTTCTACAAAAACTTTATTTGGATCGGCATTTACCATATAAGTAGCGGTCAGCCCACCTTCTTTTCCTGTTTTGT
>NZ_JAIXHZ010000186.1:0-1913 GCF_043392705.1 Dysgonomonas sp. Shenzhen-Wh21 | reverse complement strand
GCCCCATTAGGGCCAAGTAAAGCCACAAATTTACCGGGTTCTATTCCAAAAGAGATACCTCTTACGGCATGTACATCCTTAAATGACTTATATACGTCTTTTACTTCTATCTGATACATTATTCTAATTTATTTACCTGCCTATTTATTATTAAGTGATAAAAGTAATAACGAATTTCATCACTACAAAGTTTTGGTATCTGGTAATCTATTTTGATTATGGCTCTAAACTCATCTTTATAGTCATATGATAATTAAAGGCGTAGTTGCTCATTAGTTTGTTATTGTATGTTTCTGTAAGAATATTTGGAAGGTGCTGTATTTGTGATATTCAATACCGCTTTAGAAGCCGCGATGAATCATTAAACTTTTATCTCTAAAGAGTATTATTAGAAAAATATTAGAGCCCTACTCTTTAATTCTAATATTTTTATAATGATCTGTTTGATATGTATTTATGTCGTAGTATCTACCTTTGCAGTATCAAAATTAGAAAACAATATTATAAAATCAAAAATAGTTTAAATCACAATTAAAAAATTAAAGAAATGAAAAGAATTTATTTGTTTATCGTAGGCTTTATATGTTTGATAGCAATACCGAAAGCGAATGCATGTACACGTGTCGTTTATACCGGAGATAATGGAATGGTAGTAACGGGTCGTACAATGGACTGGAAAACTGAAATGCATAGTAATATATGGGTTTTCCCTAGAGGCATGGAAAGAAGTGGAGAAACCGGAAGCAATTCTTTAAAATGGACTTCTAGATATGGTAGTGTAGTAACATCTGCTTTTGAAATAGCCAGTACCGATGGTATGAATGAGAAGGGTTTAGTTGCAAATTTGTTATGGTTGAATGAGTCTGTATATCCGGCATGGGATACGAGCAAGCCGGGACTAACTATAGCTGCTTGGGTGCAATATATGCTCGACAACTTTGCTTCCGTGGATGAAGCTGTTTCTTTTGTAGGTAAAAATTCTTTTCAAGTAGTTTCTGATAAGATGCCTGATGGTTCGAGGCTTGCAACATTACACCTTGCTATTTCTGATGTTACAGGCGATAGCGCTATTTTCGAATATATAGATGGAAAGCTCAATATCTATCATAGCAAGAACTATAATGTAATGACTAATTCTCCAACTTATGATAAACAGTTGGCCTTGAATGACTATTGGAAATCTATTGGCGGATTGACTTTTCTTCCGGGTACCAATCGTGCAGCCGATCGTTTTGCGAGAGCAAGCTTCTATATTGATGCACTTCCTAAAATAGGAGATGAGAAATTAGCAGTGGCCAGCGTTTTCAGTGTTATTCGTAATGCCTCTGTTCCTTATGGCATTTCTACACCCGATAGTCCTGAAATTTCTACGACACAATGGAGAACTGTATCGGATAGTAAGAATCTGACTTATTTCTTTGAATCGAGTTTGACTCCGAATACATTCTGGGTAAATCTTCAAGACATGAATTTGTCTAAAGGAGCTCCTGTACTTAAATTATCTTTAGCAAACGGTGAAACTTACAATGGAAATACAATAAATAACTTCAAGGTTTCACAGCCGTTCAAATTTCTGGGTGTGAATGATTAAGAAATAAAGATTGAAAAGCCCATTGAAGAAATGGGCTTTTCATTTGTATTCTGCATGTAGTTTATTTCAATGAATTCTGGTCTTTATCCAATAAATATATTACTCCCCCCCCTTTTTTTGTGGCTCTGATTTATACTGATTTAGCATTAGATGTTACATCGCTTTATTCTCGAGCCGTCTTTATCATAAAGTGCAATATTCTTATCTTCTTAAGGAAACTAGATTAGCACTTGCTCTAAAAGGATTTACGCTACCAAACACCGATATTATTTTTTCGGTATATAACTGTATAGATTTTTTCTCTTCGGAAAAAGTCTTGGGG
>NZ_JAIXHZ010000185.1:0-1693 GCF_043392705.1 Dysgonomonas sp. Shenzhen-Wh21 | reverse complement strand
TTGCTCATTCGGCTTCAATATTTATCGAAACAAATTGTGGATGCAAAGAGAGTAGCAATGTGGAAAGATGGATATTTAATATTTCAGGAAGCCTCTTTTGGTGATATTCTGCATGCTATAGAAAAACGCTATGATGTAGTTATACACTTTGATGCGGGTAAATATGAAGGAAGGACATTTACGGTACGTTTCTCTCCAGAAGAAACCCTGCCGGAAACCCTTGACATACTAAAAGAAATTATCCGAGACTTCAATTATAAGATAAAAAGCAATACTATATATATATATTGAAAAGCAATTAATTAACCTTTAAAATTTATACTCTAATGTTGAAAAGAAAGCATGTTTATACATGGCTTACAGTACTTCTATTGTCTTGTTTGAGCCATGTTTGGGCGCAGTCCAACATTAATATTGTGAATAATAATATCACAATCAGGGCTGCATTGTATGAAATAGAAAAACAAAGTGGCTATTCGGTCGGATTTGATGAAACGGATCTTGATGTAGAAAAAAAACTCTCGATATCAATCCGTAATTTATCTTTGGAAGACGCTCTTAAACAGGTTCTGAAAAATGAGAATTGTAGCTATACAATTAAGCAGAAACATATAATCATTGTTTCGAAACAAAAAAAGGACTCTGACCTTACTCAGCATAGCATTGTGGCACAGGGAAAAACAGTACAGGGAACAGTTATTGACAATCAAGGAGAGCCTTTGATTGGAGTAAGTGTAGTGCAAGAAGGAACAAATAATGGAACAATCACAGATTTGGATGGTAGTTTCTCTATCTCAGTAAAAGACGAAAAATCTGTATTATTGATCTCTTATGTGGGATATGCATCACAACGTATTACTGTTGGTAAAAACTCGCATATACAAGTCAAACTACAAGAGAATAATAAGGAGTTGGAAGAAGTAGTTGTTATAGGTTATAATACGGTAAAAAAGAAGGACTTGACGACTGCTGTTGCTGTAGTATCTACGGAAGATATTTCAGAACGTCCAATTATATCAGCAGCTCAGGCTATACAAGGAAGAGCTGCCGGAGTACAGGTTGTTCAACCCTCAGGTCAGCCGGGTTCTGAACTATCTATCAGAGTCAGAGGTGCAACATCTATACAGGCTGGGAATGAGCCGCTATATGTAGTAGATGGTACTCCAATGACGACTATTTCGAATCTTAGTGCGAATGATATAGAAAGTATGCAAATACTTAAAGATGCTTCATCTGCTGCTATCTATGGAGCAAGAGCAGCTAATGGAGTTGTACTTATTACGACTAAAAGAGGGAAGGCTGGCGTACGTTCTGTGAGCTTTAGTTCGTATGTTGGATTTTCGAAGCTGGGAAATAAAATAAATGCATTGAACACTGAACAGTATAAAGATTATATCAAAGATCTAAACAAGTACACAGATACACCTGTCTCTATCCCTGATGAAGAAACTCGTTATACAAATTCGACTTTTTAACAATACCTTGTTCATCCAAATAACCGGCAGATGCAAAATACTGAAGTTTATCAGTTCCACTGGTTAATGACAACTGATAATTTTGATTACTACCGGTTCCGTAAAATGCATCAGTCCAATTTGTATAACGAGTTTCTTCATCAGGGATAGAGACAGGTGTATCTGTGTACTTGTTTAGATCTTTGATATAATCTTTATACTGTTCAGTGTTCAATGCA
>NZ_JAIXHZ010000184.1:0-7787 GCF_043392705.1 Dysgonomonas sp. Shenzhen-Wh21 | reverse complement strand
CCTTACATTCCAAATCTTTTACCAATTAATTTTAAAATATTTTTTGGCAGAACTACAAAAATAATACCTATATACCTTATATGCAAACTGTTGTTAAACATATTTTTTTTAAACCTTTTTTGAAAATTTTAGACGAGAAAGAAGAAGGGACGCGGAAAAGGAGCGATTGATTAATTTTAGAAAAGCACATCACTTGTCCATTAATTTGCAAAGAACTTCATATGCGATTGGACAAGTACTCGCATTTTTTACAGTTAATTTATAAATCTGCTCAAAATTTTTCCGATCCGTATGAGGATATTCCCGACAAGCTTTCGGTCGAGATTCGTATATCGAACAATAATTATCGTCCATAAGAAAAGGACAAGGCATAGACTTGAATACATAATCGCCATCTTCATCTATCCGCAAATAGGAAGAAACAACTTCCGACGGTTTTATGCGAAGTGCCTTTGCCATCCGCTCAATATCCTTATCGTAGATAGCCGGCCCTAATGTCCGGCAACAATTGGCACACGTCAGGCAGTCAATCTTTTCGGAAACCTCATCGTGTAATTGCTGCACAATGATATCCATTTTGCCAAGACGCTTTTTATTCTTTTTATAATATTGAAGAAACAGAGGTTTCGCTTTCTCAGCTAATACCTGCAAATTTTCATATTGTTTCATTGTCTCTGTCTTCGGGTCTTGTAATTTCTCCTATTAGAGGCACACGCATTCGTATCTTTATATCTTCTTTATCGTACTTATGCCCGATAAGAAACATCAGCTTAGCTAAAGCGGCTTCGAATGTAGCATCAAATCCACTGATAACACCTGCACGCAAAAGCTCACGCCCCGTCTCGTAACGCTGCATATTTACAAGTCCGATTTCACATTGGGATATATTGACTATAATAACTCCTCGCTTCACCGTTTCGCGGATAAGATCAAGAAACCAAGGTGAGAGAGGAGCATTTCCCGAACCGTAGGTTTCAAGAATCACAGCTCTTATATTCTTCAATGTCAAGATTGCCTCTACGGTTTGCTTGTCAATTCCCGGGAACAACTTTAATGAAGCGATCCTATTATCTAATCGATAATGGAAGATCGTTTTCTTCTCATAGTCGGGCGTATGAATAGCCTTTCTCTCATACCTTATCTGAATACCAGATTTTCCTAAATTAGGATAATTGTAAGACTTGAATGCATTAAAATTATCTGCATTCACTTTGGTACTCCTATTCCCACGAAGCAAATCGTTCTGGAAGAAAACACATACTTCGGGAACAATTGGATAGCCTAACTGATTCTTATCGGCGGCTATCTCCAAGGCGGTAATCAAATTTTCTTTTGCATCTGTCCTCAATTTACCGATAGGCAGCTGAGCTCCGGTAAGCACTACAGGCTTATGCAAGTTCTCGAGCATAAAGCTGAGAGCCGAGGCCGTATACGCCATTGTGTCGGTACCATGCAGCACAACAAATCCATCGTAATCGTCATAATTATCTTCGATGATGTGCACCATCTTTTTCCAATGTTCGGGCGTAATCTCCGAAGAATCTATAACAGGATCGAAAACAATATGATCTACATGAAACTTGAAACGCTGAAGTTCAGGTATATGATTGTTCAGATGAGCAAAGTCGAAAGGCTCTAAAGAACCTGTAGCAGCATTTTCGACCATCCCGATTGTACCTCCTGTATAAATTAATAATATGTGAGCATTAACATCAATCATAGTTTACCTGAAAAGAATTAATAACCTAATATACTTTTGTCAATTATTTAAATACTCGACCTACATTATCGGCCACTAAAATAGCAAAATGATTTTTATTTACATCCATTTCACCTGAAATATTTTCATACACCTTACAAATAGTCAAATCAGACTCATCTGTTTCACAAAAAATATCAGTCAATGGAATATTCTTAAGCGAATCTGCATTAAACTTTTCTCCTATCGAAAATTTGAAGCCAACTTTACTCAATTGCTCTGTCTGTAGGGGATTGCCTCTATAACCATGAATAATCCAAGGGATGTTACTCCCTTTGTATTCCTTATACAATCGGATTAGCTCGTCCCAAGCCTTTACGCAATGTATAATAAGAGGTTTATTTACATCCATAGCCAATTCTATCTGTTTGCGAAATACATCTATCTGCACAGACATTTCGGCACCCCTTAATTTATCAAGACCGGCTTCACCTATGGCTACGACATTGGGCTCAACAATAATTTCTTCTAAAATGCGGAGTTGCGAATCAGAATCTTCGGCATTCCACGGATGCACCCCACAAGAAAACCAACAATCAGGATGCTGATTTCTTTTCTCATAAAAATCTTCCGGATAGGTATTCATAATAGACTTCACCTCATACCCTTCGCATGAAGCGTTATCTACTTTATGTGTATGAATATTATATAAATACATAGTCCGAAATGAAAAAACGAGATTATCTTCTGTTCAGAAAAAATCTCGTTATTTTTTATATTGTTATAACATCTCTATCTTATAAGATTAATAAATTCTTCCCGAGTTTTAGCCTGATTAAATACTCCTGTAAAGTCGGAGGTGGTAGTCGTCGAATTCTGTTTCTCCACCCCTCGCATCTGCATACACATATGCTGAGCTTCTATCACGACCATTACCCCCAAAGGATTAAGAGTTTGCTGTATACATTCCTTTATCTGTAAGGTCATACGCTCTTGCACCTGCAAACGACGTGCAAACACATCGACCACACGGGCAATCTTACTCAATCCCGTTATATATCCGTTGGGAATATATGCTACATGAGCTTTACCCCAAAATGGGAGCATGTGATGCTCGCACAAGGAATAAAAATCTATATCTTTTACAATTACCATTTGACGGTAATCTTCTTTAAACAAAGCCTTATTTAAAATAGCTTCGGGGCTTTCACTGTAGCCCTTTGTCAAAAATCGCATAGCCTTGGCAACTCTGTGAGGTGTCATTAACAGGCCTTCGCGCTCCGGATCTTCGCCTAACAAAGAAATTACATTCTTATAGTGCTCCTCCAGAAGGTTCATTTTGTTTTCTTCTTGCATTATGAAGATTATATATTATCGTTTAACGACCTCCGACACGACGGTCATCTCTCGTCCGAATGAAGGGAATGTTTTGCGCATATCATGCATCATTTGCTCAGCTTCTTCTTTTGTACGGAAGTTTCCTACCCGTAGACGCCAAAATGGAGACTGAAATGAAACCGAAGTTCTCAGCTCGGGATAAGCATTCCTTATCTGTGCCTGCTTCGATTCAGCTTCCCTTTTGGATTGTTGCTGATTATTTCCCATAAAAACTTGAATCTTGTACTCTCTCACTCTGGTTCCGGGAGCTACATTCGCATTCGAAGATGTGGACGGCTCAGGTTCACCGAGAGAGTCTATGGGCTCGGTACTCCGAACCGCTATTTTACCCTGCAACACATCATCTTGCATAACTTTTACATCCCCTTGCCCCCATTTAGATGAGTTCAGTTCATCAATGATTGTTTTCTGACTGTTTTGTGCGATCGCAGAAGCCGAAAACAATCCTAATAAAAAGAAAATATAAAAACTTTTTTTCATATGTGTGTTATTTAAAAATGTTGCGGATATTCGGTCAGGGTTCATCCGCAACATTATATATAAACTTTAGTCGATCTCTTAGAATCCTTCAATTACAGGAATAAATTTCTCAACATCGAGAGAAGCTCCACCTATAAGTCCGCCGTCGATATCAGGACATGAGAAAAGTTCTTTTGCATTTCCTCCGTTTGCGCTACCACCATATAGGATTGAAGTGTTATCTGCAACTTCTTTACCATATTTTTCAGCAATTGTTTGACGAATGAAAGCGTGCATTTCCTGAGCTTGAGCAGATGTAGCAGTAAGACCTGTACCAATAGCCCAAACCGGTTCGTAAGCAATAACTATTTTAGAGAAGTCTTCGGCAGAAAGATTAAACAATGCATCTACTGTTTGTCTTTTTACAACATCGAAATGTACATTTGTTTCTCTTTCTTCTTTTGTTTCACCGATGCAGAAAATTGGGCTTAATCCGTTAGCTAAAGCCAATAGCACTTTTTCTTTCAAGATAGCATCTGTTTCTCCGTAGTATGTACGACGCTCAGAGTGTCCGAGGATTACATATTTTGCACCTGTAGAAGCTACCATTGCAGCTGATACTTCGCCTGTATATGCGCCTGAAACTTTATCAGCACAGTTTTGAGCAGCAACACCCAATTTAGTAGATGAAGCTACGCTTGCCAAATGAATGAATGGAGTACCTACAATTACTTCACATTTTAATGTTTTCCCGGCTAATGCAGCTTCTAATTCTTTAGCAAACGCAACACCTTCTTGTAGATTCTTGTTCATTTTCCAGTTTCCTGCAACAATATTCTTTCTCATGATTTTAATATTTGTTTTTATTGATTAATATATTATTCTTTAATTTCTTCTTCATTTTCTTCTTCTACGACGGCTTCTTTCTTCATCTTTCTGAAAAACAGGAAATCCAATCCTTTCAGAAATAACAATGGTAAAAAGAATGCAACGCACACAGCTATCAAGTTCTTTTTGTCTTCGGCCTTCGTATCTATCATCTGTCCATAAGGCAAATCAGTCAAAGGTTTTGTAAGATACTCTTCTGCAGGAACATCTATATCCGCCCATTTGTTGACTACAATACCTTCTTTTAACAGAATAAGCCCCGGATTGGAACGAATTACAGTTTTTAGCATGCGTCCGTCAGCTGTACAGAAATCAAAATTTATCGTATTCTCTTTCGACCATTTTATTATTTCATCTGTAGGCGATGCGGTCACACAAAAGAAATGATAATTATGATCTTTTGCATAGTTTTCTATATCCTCGAATCGGCTGAGATAAGAATCACTCATATTAATTAACGAAGGTGTTATCATCAAGAAAACGTAATTTGAATCCGACAACACTTCTTGCGTAATATCTAATTGCGTTTCAACCTCTGTCCTATCCGAATTAAAGACCAATTTATTTATAGAAAAATCATTAATAACAGGCTTTTCTCCTTCCTGTATAACATGATTATCCATTCGCACAAAAACCCATGTACTATCTTCCCAAGGATAATTTTCTTCAGTAAACTCCTTTTCTACTCCATCCTTCGCATAAACAAGCACTGTCTTCTCTTCTCTCCCTTTTCCACTCTCTACATTCATCAATTTAGGAAGATTAGCTCCTATTTTGTATGGTCGGAAGTCGAACAAGGGATCGTATAAATAATTGCGGAAAGTGAAAAGACCAATAAAAATAAAGATATACAAGAATGCCAGCCAGTATGTTTTACCTGTAAACCAATTACTGATACGCTCACAATATAAGAATACTATAACAGAGCATATAAGAAGTACTATATTTTTATAGAATGTCTGCCAATTGGTAATTATCAGTGCATCGCCAAAGCATCCGCAATCTTCTACCGGATCTGTTATAGCCAGATACAGAGTAAGCCCCGTCATAAAGACCATAACCAGCAACATCAGTCGGGAGTTCCACTTGCGGTACAAGCCGAACAGCATACATGCCCCCATTGCAAATTCTACAACACTTTGCAGAACAGAACCTGTCATAGACAAGAAAGAAAGCGAAGTAAGATTGAATGCAGCAAAGTAATCTTCGATTTTATAAGCCGTACCAAAAGGGTCGACAGCTTTTACAAAGCCGGAGAAAATAAAGGTCACACCCAGTATAATTCTGGATATTTCTACTAAAATCTTTATAATTACATCCTTCTTTTTGCCCATTTATTTAATTATCCCTCTTCAGGAAATTCTAACTTTATCAAGCCAAAGAGAGAATAGTTTACCATATCCATATAGTTGGCATCTACTCCTTCCGAAACAATGGTCTTGCCTTTGTTTTCTTCTATCTGCTTTGTGCGATATATCTTTGTCAGAATAAGATCGGTATATGAACTAATCCGCATAGAGCGCCATGCCTCGTCATAATCATGATTTTTGGCATACATCAATTCTTTGGTTTCGGTCATATGTTTATCATACAATGCCAGAGCCTGCTCTTCGGTAATATCTATACTATCCGAAAAACCCAATTCCAATTGCATCAAGCCAATGATACCATAATTCACGATTCCGATAAACTCGGGAGCAATACCTTCATCAATAAGGCTGACGCCCTTTTCTTCGATACTTCTTATACGTTTTGCTTTTATCAGTATCTGGTCAGTAACCGATTGGGGACGGAGTATACGCCATGAAGCACCATAATCTTTCAACTTTTTGGCAAAAAGAGTACGGCATATTGCTATTACATGTTCAAATTGCTGTTTGGTATCGGCCATGTGGATCTCTCTATTTTTAAGGAAGCAAAGGTATGAAAAATTGTTTAATGATAAGATTCATAAGTTGTCAATAATAAGTTGTCTTCACTTTTTATAAGTTTTAATGCTCTAAAGCTTCCATGATAACAAACTGTAAAAAACCTTTTTTAGTGAAAAGGTGACAAAAGTGACACCTTTTACGCACTTTTTCACTATCACGTTTCCCCCTTCATCTTAATAACCAAAGCTCTCCTTTATAAGATAATTTTAGTATAAAAAAGAAAAGGGGCTATCAGAATAATCTGATAACCCCCAATCTATTATGAACATTTTATCACTTTTTTGCCATTCTTTTACGATCATTCTCATCCAGATAGATTTTACGTAAACGTATCGCATGTGGCGTTACCTCTACGTACTCATCCCCTTTTATATATTCCAAGGCATCCTCGAGACTGAAAATAACAGGAGGAGCAAGCTTCACCTTATCATCTGTCCCCGAAGCACGCACATTGGTCAACTTCTTCGATTTTGTAAGATTTACAACCAGATCTCCTTCTTTGCTATGTTCTCCTACAATTTGCCCCATATAGATATCTGTCTGCGGCTCAAGGAAGAATTTACCTCTATCTTGCAATTTATCAATAGCATATGCATACGCATTACCGGATTCGCTAGCGATAATAGATCCATTCATGCGTTTTTCGATATCACCCTTCCATGGTTGGAATTCTAAGAATCGGTGTGCAACAACAGCTTCTCCCGCCGAGAGCGTAAGTGCAGCGTTGTTTAACCCGATAATACCACGTGAAGGAATATTGAATTCGAGATAGATACGATCTTTTTTGTTACCCATCATCGTCAATTCTCCACGACGACGTGTCACAAGGTCTATAATTTTACTTGAATATTCTTCCGGCAAATTGATAGTCAATTGCTCTACCGGTTCATATTTTTGTCCGTCAATGTCTTTTATGATAACCTTTGGCTGACCAACTTGCAGCTCATACCCTTCGCGACGCATAGTCTCGATAAGGATTGACAAGTGCAAAATACCACGTCCATAAACAATCCACGAATCGGAGTTGTCCGTTGTTTCAACACGTAGTGCCAAGTTGCGGTCGAGCTCCCTCATCAAGCGGTCGTGAATATGCCTTGATGTCACAAATTTACCATCTTTCCCAAAGAAAGGAGAATCATTGATGGTAAACAACATTGACATAGTAGGTTCATCGATATCGATTGTCGGTAACGCTTCCGGATTTTCCAGGTCGGCAATCGAGTCGCCAATTTCAAAACCTTCGATTCCTATCAGGGCACAAATATCCCCACACTGAACTTTCGGAACTTTTATACGTCCCAGTCCTTCAAATATATTTATTTCTTTGTGCAAGCGTGATGGAAGTTTTGTAAAAACGAGAATAAAAGAAATAAATATATTTGAAGGACTGGGACGTATAAAAGTTCCGAAAG
>NZ_JAIXHZ010000183.1:0-2560 GCF_043392705.1 Dysgonomonas sp. Shenzhen-Wh21 | reverse complement strand
TATTGAAAACTACATAATAAAACTATATATATAATTATTTAATATTTATTAACTAAATAAACATATGTGGCATTAAATATATAGTTATATTTGTATTGTAATTATAAAACTAAAGTTTAATTGATTGTGGCACGTTACAACAAATCCAAAATAATGAAAGAAGCTCACTACTGGAAAAAAATATTGGGCTATACAATGAGTGAATCTATGAAGATGGCTTGGAGAAATGCAAAATCAGTTGTGAGGAGAAACGAAGAAGCAAAAGTGAAAAATGAAGGTATGCAGAGAGAGCAAAAAATACAAAAAGATGTGATATGTCGCACTTGGCTAATACGCTTACTTATTATTATTGATCAAACGGATATAAAGCAGATTAAGCCATGCAAAAAGAATTGTCATTTACCGAACTCGATCAGTTTACTACCGATCACCTGCAAGCTATGCTAGAAAAGAACAGGCTATCGAATGAGAACCACAAGCGTATAGCTTACGAAATACGAATCAGAAGTCTAGAGCTTCCCGAAGAATTGAAATTAAATAACAATTAAATATATGCAGATATGAAAAACTTAGATTTAGACAAGATCAAACAAGAATCTGTTCACACTGGATTATTAGAGGTCATTGTGTATCTCCATCAATCTTACAATAAGATAAATGCCTTAATGAAAGATGAAGATATGAATGGTTGGTCAAAACAATTAAGGCTATTAGGGGATATGTCCGACACTCTCTGCGATTTCACGACAGACCTCAGCGAGATGATAGGGTTATTATTTGCTGCAAAATCAGACGAATCTATAAATAAGCAATTGAAAATTTAATCATGGAAACAAAATTCAACACACCGGAAGAAGAAAGAGCTTATAAGCTTGGACAAATTGATGGTATGCTTATATGCATACAGAACACCATTAAAAATTTGAAGCTTCAATACGAAAAAATATACGAGAAGCGGCTTAAGTTAAAATAATTAAGCGAATTTATAAGAAACTTGCCATAAAGCGTATGGTTTCGGAGACTATCTCATTGTCCTAAATCAATATATTTGTTAAGCAAAGTTATCTATAAAAATGATTTCGATTTATATATTAAGGTAGAATATTCTGAAATCAACTTCGTGGTAGTCGTTGGTTGCGAAAAATATAAGAAGTCATTAATTGATTAGTTGCAGACTACCACTCTAGGCAACTTTTCGATTGGTGACTTTTCTTTTGTCAGACAAATTAAAGGTTAATATATAAACTAATGATTTAATTAAATATGGATTCAAATTTGGTATTCAAAAGCGACAAAGGCAATCCTGTAACAACAAGTTTATTGGTAGCCGAGAAGTTCGAAAAAGATCATAAGAATGTAATGCGGGATATTGATAACCTTATAAAATATGTGCTCAATTTTGAGCAGATGTTCTATGAATCCTCATACTTAGATTCTTATGACAGATCACAGCGGATGTATATAATGAACCGCGACGGATTTACTCTATTAGCGATGGGCTTCACTGGTAAGAAAGCAATGAACTTTAAATTGGAGTATATTCAGCTGTTCAATAAGATGGAACAATCCTTGAAGCATCTTGACTTTTCTAACCCCGACACCGTTTTGATGCTTGCTCAAAACTGAAAAGAGGAGCAGCAAAAACGCATTGAAGCTGAGAAAAGAGCAGCTATAATGCAGCCCAAAGCGGATTTTGTTGATCGTGCAGTGGATATGGGACATCTGACAGACGTCGGACAAGCAGCAAAAATATTAAAGTTACCATTTGGGAGAAATACTTTATTCAAAAGGTTACAAGAGAAAGGCGTATTTTTTAAAGGTAGAAATGAACCTAAACAGGAATATATACAAAGGGGCTATTTCGAATTAAGGGAAAAAGAAATACCAAGAGATAATCATCCTGCGTTTATGGTAACTAAAGTGCTTGTTACTCAAAAAGGGTTGTTTTGGTTATCAAAAATGTTTAGTTCTAATCCCCATGCTTCTATACCGACTTTAAATTTACAGTAAATTATGGCTAACAACTTAAATTAGCATAAGCACCTCACAAGGGTGTTTTTTTTGTCACTTCCAGAAATTATCCCAACTAGGTATATTTTATATAAAATATCAAATTTATACCATTATGCTAAAACTAATAAGTGCATCAGTAACAAAAGAGTCAACTTTGACCCTAGGCGGTTATGAATATCGTGTTGTATATACGATTGTTAACGGAGTGATAACCTTGATTTCATGCTCGATTCGACAAGAAGTAAACTCTGTACCAAATGAGGTCGGTAATATTCGGAAGGAAAACGGACAGGTAAATTTATTTCTCCGGGATACTGAGGATTATATCGCCCATGCCGAACAATTCAAAGCCATTTAGCCCAAATAAAGAAATCGAGTAATCCAATTAGGAAACCATCTGTATAGTTGTTATCCATCGCATTATTCCTCTATTGGTTGTACTTCTTTTTCTATCTCGTTGGCAATTGCTTTGAATTGTTCGGCATGGGCGATATAATCCTCAGTATCCCGGAGAAATAAATTTACCTGTCCGTTTTCCTTCCGAATA
>NZ_JAIXHZ010000182.1:0-4188 GCF_043392705.1 Dysgonomonas sp. Shenzhen-Wh21 | reverse complement strand
ATGTTTAGATAACACTTATTGTTAACTTTAATAAAATAGTAGGGCGATATGTAGTTTGTAGCTGAATAAAGATGTTAAAGAAGCTATTCTTTTGCTATTTTAATCCAGGTTGCTTGTTTCCACAGCCATTCCAATGGCCCATGACGATGAGAACGAAGCCACCAATGACAAAAGAAAAACTGAATAAGGAATATTCCGATACCCATCAAGAAACATACAGTAATACCTGTGTATTTATAAAGACCTAATCCCCAATTGTAAAACAAAAAACCACCGATCAAAGACTGCGACAGGTAGTTTGTCAAACTCATACGTCCATAAGGTGCTAATTGGTGAAGAACATTTTTAAACTTTGTCAAATAATAAACAAGTATTACTCCGGCAAACAATATTCCCGTGAAAGCAAGATTCGAAAGAGATTTAAGTATAAGGATAGAAGGAACAAGCAGTGCATCTCGACTTACAAATTCAGGAAGAGTAGCAATCAAGCCATAAATTGGAAAAAATGCTATGACTGCTACGATAAATATTTTAATCCATAATCTTATATTTTTCTCGGAATAGAGAAATACTTTACCTCGTCCTATTAACATACCAATCATAAATAGTCCTGCTGTTTGTGTAACCCTCCCATGTAATAACATCCACCCCATATTGGCAATATTACCTGTCCATATAGCTGTTTTGCACATTTCGAAGAAAGACCCTTCTTTCTGAGCTACATTGACTATCTCCCAATATGGAGCGTCTAACTGAGCATTAATCCCGGTATATTCGGGATTGAAGAGAGCATATATTATTTGTCCCCATTCAAAAGGTTGCAGAAGAAGAACAATAGCTATAGCCATTACCATACGAGTAGAAAAACGACAAACTGCTATCAGCACATAACCGAGTAAAGCATAGAGTACTAATATTTCACCAGGAAATAAAGTAGAATTGATACACGCTATAAAAAACAGCAATACTAATCGCCAAGCAAACCGTCCACGAAAATCTTTTCCTTTTTCTTTTTGTGAATTGTCTTGAATAAAAAAACTGAAGCCAAAAAGTAATGCAAAAATACAATAAGCCTTACCGGAAAAAGTAAAAAATATACTATCCCAAATTATTCTATCGATAAACATCATAAAATTTGATGTTTCCTCCGGAAAACTATAGAGACTAAAACGTTCAATAAAGTGAATAAGGGTAATTCCCATTACAGCGAAACCGCGCAATACATCTGCGATCTCAATACGATTATTACTGATTAGAGTAGTAGATACGGGCATTTTTTAAGATTTAAATGTTAAGATACTCTTCTATTTTGAGATGCAAATCTAACATAAACCTTTTATGTAACCTAACAGGCACAATATATTTAATTCCAATCTTTATTTCCCTACATTTGTTATAGTATAGTATCATTTGCTAATTTATACTCATTATTAAAATCGATAGCTTTTAGAAGTTGTGCTTTATAACCTTTCTAATATGCAGAGAAGATTGTATTGCCAAAACAAATGATTAGAGTTTAGAGTTTAATAATAAACAACTCAGTGAGAAAAAAGAATTATCAATAAAAAAAATGAAACTGACTTATATTTTTCATAGCGGTTATGCAATAGAAGGTGATGACTTTACCATCATTATAGATTATTACAAAGACTCGTCTGATATATCGGGCGAAGGTATCGTTTACAAAGAACTTCTGAAAAAAAAGGAAAAACTATATGTCCTCTGTACTCATTCACACCACGACCATTTCAACAAAGAAATACTAAAATGGAAATGGGAACACCCGAATGTTATTTATATCTTTTCGAAAGACATCTTAAAATACAGGAAAGCGAAAGAGAGGGATGCGATCTATCTTGACAAATCGGATACATACAGGGACCAAACACTCTCTATCGAAGCTTTTGGTTCTACCGACTTAGGCATTTCTTTTTTGATAAATGCAGAAGGAAAAATCATATTTCATGCAGGTGATTTAAATAACTGGCATTGGAATGAAGAGTCTACTAAAGAAGAGATAGATGAAGCGGAGGGCTTTTATCAGAAAGAACTGGATTTAGTAGCCGGCAAGGTTAAACACCTCGACTTAGCCATGTTTCCTGTAGATCCTAGGTTGGGGAAAGATTACATGAAAGGTGCTGAACAATTTTTAGATGCTATACAAACAAACCTTTTTGCACCAATGCACTTTGGAGAAGCTTATGATAAGGCAAACGCATTTGCTGAATATGCAGGAAGCAAAGGTTGCAAGTTTATAAAGTGGCAGCACACAGGGGAAAGCTTCGAATTTTGACATCAACAAAATATATTCAATTAATGGCGTAATTTATTCTATTTTCATTAGATTTGTACATAACAATGCTACTGTACAAAACATTTGGATACAATAGGTAAATCCATTACATTATGAAAAATATAATATCTCTATTATCGTTATTACTGACATTCTTGTTTGCTTCTGCACAAGAGGGTCATAAGCTTAATGTCGGGATAGATATGTCTTGGGGAATGCATTATTTCAATAGTGAGAAGAACAACCCCACGGCTGTTGGTGGTAGCATAGGGTACGAGTATGATTTTATCTTTTTCTTCGGAGTAGAAGCGGGATTTCGTTTTGGTGGATTCAATCAAAAGGTAGGTTACAAAGATCCTAATATAGGACAAGGAGGGATAGGTGAAACCAACGGAGATTTCAAAGACATATACAGAGGCACATATTGGGCACCCTATATTGCTCCCAAATTATATTTCCCGATAGGTTATGATGATAAGAGAGATCGGGCTCAATATCTGTATCTTGAAAACAGGCTATCGTATACCCGTATGAATCTCAATCTGGACAAGATAACCAACATGGAGGGATCTGCTCACAAATACAGACTTCAGTACGAGATTAGAGCAGGGTATCAATTTCCTGTAACAGAAAGATGGGCTATTAACTGTTGGTTAGGCTATAATACTTTCGATTTCTCAAAAATCAAACCTGAAGCTATTAAATTCAAAAACTCTACACCTATACAAATAGGAATAGGATTTAATTACATTATAAAACAATGACAAGCCATGCTAGGAAATGCCTCCCTGTTGATTTTTCTGTCGTTTTGTTTGTTATCTATACAAGCACAACAGAATAAAATAAGCAGTATTCTTGAAATACTGAATATCGAAACAGGTGAGCGAACCACAGTAAAAGAATTCCCTTATCTGATAGAAGCGCCAAACTGGACTTATGACGGACAATGGCTTATTTATAACAGTAGAGGTAAACTTTGGAAGCTCTCCCCTGCCACTCCTACCGAGCCACAAGAAATATATACAGGTTTTGCAAGCAATTGCAACAACGACCATGTATTGTCTTTCGACGGAGAACAAATAGCAATCAGCCACGGCACAAAAGAAGATGGGCAGTCACGCATCTATACATTACCCATTGGCGGTGGAGATCCTCAACTCATAACACCTCTAGCCCCAAGTTACCTACATGGCTGGAGTCCTGATGGACTATACCTAACTTATTGTGCCGAAAGAAAAGACAATTATGATGTTTATTCTATTCCGGCTAAAGGTGGTGTAGAAAAACGACTCACAAATTCGGACGGTTTGGATGATGGTCCGGAATACTCCCCCGATGGAAATTATATTTGGTTCAATTCGGTGCGCACAGGCCTAATGCAGATATGGCGAATGAAAGCTGACGGAACGGAGCAAACTCAAATGACATTTGACGAAACACGTAACTCTTGGTTTCCACATATATCACCCAATGGGAAGCTTGTTGTATTTATTGCATATTACAAAGGTGATCTAAAACCTGATGAACATTTGCCTAATAAGAATGTCGAATTACGGATCATGCCGACAAATGGAGGAGAACCAAAAACATTGACAAAGCTATTTGGAGGACAGGGTACTATAAATGTTAATTCATGGTCACCCGATAGTAAATATATTGCCTTTGTAAGTTATCGTCTAAACAATCAATAATAAAATGAATTATAATCCCGAACCGGAGAAAGTAACCAGTATACTCGAAATATTCGATATCATTAGAAACAAAAGTATATTAATAAAAGAATTTCCTTATCTCATAGAAGCTCCCGACTGGACGTCTGATGTAAAATGGCTCATATATAACAGTGAGGGATTATAATTCATTTTATTATTGATTGTTTAGACGATAACTTACAA
>NZ_JAIXHZ010000181.1:0-18240 GCF_043392705.1 Dysgonomonas sp. Shenzhen-Wh21 | reverse complement strand
GCATTTGGCGTTAAACATGAAAACGCCTAACTTTATACATCAAAAAACCGATGGATATAAATCCATCGGCTCTTATAATATTTTAGTATAAATCCTGTCAACCTATTTTAGGACGGGACATGATATAGAAAAAGCGGCTACTGAATAAGTAACCTCTTTTTAGTTTTGTTGCAAATCTTTATTGAGATTTGTATATATTTTCAAAATCCTCGTTAAGTTCATTCAGAAAATACAATGTGCTTTTGCTTGTATTCACTTTCAGCTCTTGGAAGCCATCACTTGCTTTTATTGCATCGTTCGTAATAAAGTCTTCTGCTCTGATGATGCGTGTAAGGAGATTGCCTTTTCCTGAATTTTCATACAGATAAGATATATCTGTAATTTCCAGTACACATTTATCCTGAAATAAGAATCCGTTTACACGGTAACGCATAATCATTTTTTCACGCACTCCTTTCGAGTCGGCTGGTAGTAATAACTCTATCCTCGACTTTGCTATAAATTCGTGGTTCTGATAACCATATCGTATACTGGATATAAAAGGGTCTTTCCCGTACTTTGTTCCGGCCCAATCTTTTAGTATCTTATAATTATCTTCTATGGATAAGTTCGGTTTTGCCGGAATTTCCTTTATAAACGTCACTTTCCCTTCAAATACAGGGATAGACGTAAATTTCTGACCTTGTTTTATTACTTGAGCAAAACATGTGGCAGAAATTAGACTACATACGATATAAATCAAAAACTTTTTCATCATTCTATCTTTTTTGATTTATACAAATATATGAATATATTTTTAACTTAAACCCTTGATCGGAATTATCCTGCAATCAAGACTCTATTGTAGTCAGATAGTTCTTTAATGTATTCGAATACATTTCCAGCATTTTATCCCATACAAAGTCGTAGTCGATATAGTCGAGGTCTATTTTCTTTATTTGCTTATCCAGATAGATTTTAAACTCTTCCAGTTGATCGGATGTGTATTTGTCCTCAAACCTTGTTTCTTTATAGAAGAGATCATAGGCTATATAGTTGCACGGAAATATTTCATAATTGCGGTGTATTTCCTTATCTATGATCTGGGCTGCAATTTCGGGTTGCAATCGTTTGTCGGGTTCTGTGATTTTATCCAACTCATCATTTATGCAGTTGCCAAAGCGAAATACTACATTGCCCTTCTTGCCTAAAATGCCGATTTCCATATTTAGAAGGTCGTCACGCTGAGTTTTTTTGAAATCAGGATTGTCTCTCTTCTGTTGAAACTCTTTTGCTTTCAGATAATCGCAAGGGTCGTATTCGTATGATATGGATAGCGGAATAAGATTCAGCTCCTTAAGACTTTCGATAAAAGATTTGTCTTCGGGATATAGAGCTAGCATTTTTAATAAACTGTCTTGAGTGCGGTCGTCCGAGTTTTTAGCTCGTCCTTCACGTTGAGCAATCCATACCGATTCTTTTTTCTCAGAAATGGCATAGTGTATATATTCAGACATGTGTTTTGACGCTATCAGTCTTTCTTTTATAGATAGTCCACGTCTTACAATAAAGCTCTTGTTGAGGCGCACAAGCTTGTCTATCCAAGGATGTATAAGCAGATTGTCTCCTATTGCTATTTCTGTCGTCTCAAAGCCTTTCTCGTGCCGCAGAATGTTTAGCAATCCGGCATCGAGCACAATATCTCTGTGGTTTGATAAGAACAGGTGCTCTACCGACCGGTCGATACTCTCCCAGTTGTCGAGTTTCATGCTCGATGATACTCTCATACCCAATGCTTTTATCACAGGGTATATCATACGGCTTTGAAATTCTTTTTTTGTTGCGTATTTAGACATTTCGGCAGAAAACTCAGCCCAATCTATCTCGGGCATAATATATTTTACTGCGTGTTGAAAACCGGGGTCAACCAGTATATCTTGAATGGCTTGCTTCACCTCGTGGTCGTAGAGAGGCGCTATATCGTCAAATTTGCTACTCATGGTATCAATTTACATTAAATTCGTTTTCTATAATCTCTGTTAAGACTTCAGTAATATTTAAGCCCGCAGCAGCTATCTGTTGAGGGATAAAGCTGGTCTGAGTCATGCCCGGAACGGTATTTACTTCTAATAAGTACGGCTTATTATCTGAAATGATAAAGTCAACTCTGATAATGCCTTTCGCTCCTACCAAATCATATATTTTACGAGTTAATCGTTGTATCTCTTCTGTTATTTCCTGTGATATCCTTGCCGGAGTTATTTCTTCAACCTGTCCTTCGTATTTAGCATCATAGTCGAAAAAATCATTTGATGTAACTACTTCTGTCAAAGGAAAAACAACCTCTTTATTTTTTGTTTTGTAACAGCCGCATGTAACTTCTGTTCCCTTGATAAAGCTTTCGATAATCACATCCGGTGTTTCGCCGAATGCCACGTCAATCGCTTTTTGTAGTTGATCTGCGGACTTTACTTTAGTTGTTGCAAAACTTGAACCACCAGTATTCGGCTTTACAAACATGGGTAAGCCCAATTTTTCGGTGATATTATTTATATCGTACTTAGAATCCTTATTCAAATATAATGAATCGGCAACTCTTATCCCAAAGTTTCGAAGAAAATTGTTGCACACAAACTTATTCATAGTTAGCGACGATGCCATCATGCCGCATGTGGAGTAGGGGATGTCAAGCATATCGAAGTATGCTTGCAAGTGACCGTCTTCTCCTGGCGTTCCGTGTATGATGATAAACGCAAAGTCTATTTTAATCTTTTCTTTTCCCGGTGTATGAAAGGTAAAGTCGTTTTTGTCAACAGGAAGAGTTTCTTCATCGATCTCAACAGTCCACCCTTCTTTAACGATCTTTACTTTATACAGATTGTATTTTCCCTTGTCCAAAAAAGAATAAACACCAGCCATGCTTTTTGCTGAGACGATAACTTCGGAGGAATAGCCTCCCCATACAATGGCTATATTACGTTTCATTTTATACGAATGATTATATATTTATTAAATGTCTCTATATGCTATATATCCACGCCATTTTTCTACTAGCTGAGCCATGTCGTCGGGTAGTGGAGCTTCGAACATCAATTCTTGACCTGTTCGCGGATGTACAAACCCTAATGTCTGAGCATGAAGCGCCTGTCTTGGGCAGATATTAAAGCAATTTTGTACAAACTGTTTATATTTAGCAAAGTTAGTTCCCTTCAATATTTCATTTCCGCCATACCGTTCGTCGTTAAATAAGGTATACCCTATGTGCTTCATGTGTACGCGTATCTGGTGGGTACGTCCTGTTTCGAGCTGACACTGAATGAGTGTGACGTAGCCCAGTCGTTCCAATACTTTATAGTGCGTAACGGCATGTTTGCCGTAGTCTGCTTCGGGGAATACAGTCATCAACATACGATTTTTCAGGCTGCGACCAATATTGGCCTCTATGCGTCCTTCGTTATCAGTGATATTACCCCATACTAAGGCTATATATTGTCTTTTTGTTGTCTTATTGAAAAATTGGGCTGACAGATGCGTTTTTGCATAAGCATTTTTAGCCACAAGTATAAGTCCCGATGTGTCTTTGTCGATCCGATGCACAATACCCAATCGAGGATCTTTCGAATCATATTCCGGCGTATCTTTCAATCGGTATGCGATAGCATTTACCATTGTGCCCTGATAATTACCAAATCCCGGATGCACAACAAGACCCGGCGGTTTGTTTATCACCATTAGGTCTTCATCTTCATATACTACATCTAATGGGATGTCCTCAGGTATAATTTCCAACTCCCGTGGAGGGCGATTCATAACCACCGATATGACGTCGAGCGGCTTGATTCTGTAGTTGGATTTTACCGGAGTATTATTTACTAATATGCAGTCTGCTTCGGCTGCTTGTTGTATGCGGTTGCGCGAAACTCCAACTATATGCATAGCCAGATATTTATCAACGCGTATCATACCCTGACCTTTATCAGCTACAAAGCGATAGTGTTCAAATAACTCGGAATTCTGATCTTCTACAAGTTCGTCTTCCGAAAGGTCATCTATTTCATCAAATGAATCGTCGATCATTATTCAAAAAAAGATTTTTCGATGTCTTGTGAGTCAGATTGTTCAGATATACTGTCTCCCTCACTTATATCACCTCCGGCTCCTACGGTCATTACCAGCGGAGATCCTTTTGGTATTTTCTGATTCGGTGTTAGCTGTTTTCCTCTATACGAAATAGATATAACTAACCCTTTATAAGCGGCAGGTACTTCCTGTATGGTTACTTTGTTAAAGCCTAACGAAGCTAACTGAGCTTCGGCTTGCCTTCTCGAATAGTCTTTCAGTTCGGGCACAGATACCAGCTGCACACTTTTAGCTTTTATAACTAAAAATACGGTACGCCCTTTTTTAACTTTCGATTGCTCTTTCGGTATCTGTTCGATAATAGATCCGGGAGCACCTTCCGCTTGGAAGATGGAATCACTGATCTCGTATCTCAAATCCGACGATTCCAGTATCCCCGCTGCTTCTTGTACTTGCAGTCCTTTTACGGTAGGAACAGTGATGGACTCATTATGCTTGGTATAAAAATTGAGAAGAAACAATACGATTATAACCAGTCCCACAAAGGCCCCAATCATCATCAGTATGTTCTTTACATAAATATTCTTTAATAACCTCAATATGATATTCTCTTTCTTCATGTATGGCTATCCTTATCAAACGACGGTACAAAAATATTAAAAAAATACTTCTTTCATTTGTTTTACCTTACTTATTTAAGTTATAATAAGATAAATGAGAAGGATAATTGATTTCGCTTCAATTATCCTTCTCATCTATAATAGTATATAATAAGTTTCGATTATTCGGATTTAGATATCGGAATCTGGCGTTTTACTCCCTGACTCAAAGAAATCATAGTTTCTGTAGCTACAACTCCCGGAATGTCTTGGATTTTGTTGTTCAGCAAGTCCATCAAGTGCTCGTTATCCTTTGCATACAACTTGATCAGAATGGTGTATGGGCCCGTTGTAAAATGAGATTCTACAATTTCAGGAATCTTATCCAATTCAGGAATTACTGTTTTATACATTGAGCCTCTTTCGAGTTTTACTCCTATATATGTACAAGTGTTGTAACCAAGAACTTTAGGATTAACAAAATATCCGGAACCTACGATTACATCCATCTCGATCATGCGTTGTACACGCTGATGGATTGCGGCACGTGAAACACCACATTCGAGAGCTACATCCTTAAATGGAATTCTTGCATTCTGGGATATAATCTCTAGAATCTTTTTATCAAGTTTGTCAATTTTTTGCATAATATGAGCGTTTTATCGTTATTATATCTCAAATATATGATATTTTTTACAATCTGTATGCTTTTTGCTCAATAATTTACTGAACTTGTGCCAAATTATTATTTAAATCCGTTGTTTTAACTTATTTTCTGACAATGTCAGATTATTGTTTCGGATTGATTTCAAGCAATTCAACTTCGAAAATGAGAGTTGAAAAAGGTTTGATTCTGTCTCCGCTACCTTGTGCACCGTAAGCAAGATCGTAAGGGATATAAAGAATCCATTTTGATCCTACAGGCATCAACTGTAAAGCTTCAGTCCATCCTTTGATAACGCGGTTAGCGTTGAATGTGATTGGCTCTTTACCTTCGTTGCTGTCAAATACAGTACCGTCAAGTGTACCTTTGTAGTTCACTTTTACCATATCTGCTGCAGCTGGTTTAGCTCCTGTTCCTTCTTTTACAACTTTGTATTGCAATCCGCTAGGTAGAGCAACAACACCTTCTTTTGTTTTGTTTTCGGCAAGGAATTTTTCTCCTTCAGCAATTACTCCTGCATTTGCTTTCTTCAATTCTTCTTCTTCTCTTGCTTGAGCTTTAGCCTGAGCTTCTTGCATTTTTGTATTGAATACTGTAGATGGATCAGCAACTGCAAATTTGCCTTGTTTCATAGCTGTAGCCATTGCAGCAAGGAATGCATCGCTGTTTAGTTTTTCTTTCGAATTAGGACCATATATTTGTTGTATGATACCAGGCATCATTTGTTTTGATATCTGACCTCCAACTGATACTCCGGCCATATAAGCAGCTTTTGATTCAGGTGCATTTAACGATTCTTTTAGTCCGTTTAAGAACTCAGAGATGTTTCTTGCGTTTGATTTTACTACAGAATCCATTTTAGCTTTCATCTCTTTTTCCAATGCTGTTTTTTTCTGAGCATCAGTTTCTGCACTTATTTTGCTAAGATATCCGGCTTTGATGCTTGTAGTATCGCCTATTATACCTAGTTGTTGTAGATGCATAGACAATCCTTGCTCGTAAAGGCTAGCACCAAAAGCGTAAGAAATAGTATCGAGATCGGTCTTTAATGGAACGTTTGTAGAAACATTTCCACCACAAGATGTAAATAATGCTCCGAAAGCTACAATAGCCGAAAGAGCCACAACTTGAATTTTTTTCATTTTTTAAACTGAATTATTATTTGACAATATCTAAAATTTCCACTTCGAAAATTAAAGTTGAATTCGGTTCGATCGATTGCCCTGCTCCTGCTTTGCCATAAGCAAGATCAGAAGGGATAAATAATTTCCATTTCGAACCTACAGGCATTAATTGAAGGGCTTCTACCCATCCCGGTATTACCTGATTAACACCAAATGTGGCAGGCTGTCCGCGTTTTACAGAACTATCGAATACTGTGCCATCGATAAGCGTACCGTGATAGTGGCACTTAACCTGATCTGTAAGAGCCGGTTTAGGGCCATCACCTTTTTTAAGTATTTCGTATTGTAGTCCACTAGGAAGTGTTACTACACCTGCTTTGTTTTTGTTGATAGATAGAAATTCTTCACCTGCTTTGAGGTTGATATTCAATTTCTCGTCTTGTAATTTGGTGAAATAGTCGTTAATCACTTGTTTAGCTTCTTCATAATCCATGTCAGAGTCTCCTCCGTTGATTACATCCTTCATTCCTTTAAGGAAAGAGTCGAAATCAACTTTATTGATACCTGAGCTAAGAAAATTATTTCCGATGCTTAAACCTAGAGCGTAACTAATTTTATCCATATTCTTTTCGTTTTATATCAGTCTCGTATGTCAAAGAAGTATTATTTCATGATATGACTGAATGTTTATTTAAATTTGCCAACAAAAGTAATTCTTTTCATGGGACTTTAATAAAAATTACCCCTGAAAAAACTATATTTGTATATGCTACTTACATTTTTTTAATAGTTTATGAGACATATTGTTGTATTAACCGGTGCAGGGATGAGTGCAGAGAGTGGTATTGCCACTTTTAGAGACTCCGGCGGACTGTGGGAGCAATACTCTATCGAAGATGTTGCCACTCCTGAAGGATTCAGCCGAAACCCTCAACTGGTGCTTGATTTTTATAATGCCCGCCGCAAGGCTGCTTTTGAGGCTAAGCCCAATAAAGGACATGTAGGATTAGTGGAGATGGAAAAAGAATATAAAGTTTCCATTATAACACAAAATGTGGATGAACTGCATGAGAGAGCAGGCAGCACAAATGTTTTACATCTTCATGGGGAGTTGAGTAAAGTGCGTTCGACGGTTGATCCATCGTTGATTTATACCTTGACTCCTGATAATTGTGAGATTCACCTTGGAGACAAGTGTGAAAAAGGTTCGCAGCTTCGTCCTCACATTGTTTGGTTTGGAGAGGCTGTGCCCATGATAGAAAAAGCAATGAAAATTGTGCAAACGGCCGATATTTTTGTCGTGATAGGTACATCGATGAACGTATATCCTGCCGCTGGCTTGCTTAATTATGTGCATGCGGGTGTGCCTGTCTATCTGATCGACCCGAAAGAAGTGAATGTACATCAGCCCGGAATACACTTTATAAAGAAGGGTGCTTCTGAGGGGGTGGCTGAACTTCGTGATATCCTTAAATTTCAAAATCAGTAAAATGAATTATATAAAATTATTTTGTTCTATTTCTTTTCTTCTTGTTTTTAATTTTTGTTATGCCCAGAACCACTTTAAGGGATATGAAAACCTATTTACTATTCCGGCAAACTACGTAGTACCTTATGCATCTAAAGCACCGACAATTGATGGCGATATTAATGATCAAGTGTGGCTGAATGCCGTTTGGTCTGATCATTTTCAAGATATAGAGGGCGATGCCAAGCCTAAACCATATTATGATACCCGTGTAAAAATGCTTTGGGACGAATCATATCTTTATATAGCGGCTGAGTTAAAAGATCCGCATGTATGGGCTACCTTGACCAAGCGCGATGAGATTGTGTTTTTTGATAATGATTTCGAAGTGTTTATAGATCCATTAAACACTGCCCACAACTACTTTGAAATAGAGATAAATGCATATAATAATATTTTCGACTTGTTTATGCCCAAACCTTATCGGAGTGGCGGTTCAGCGCTCTTTAGTTGGGATACTCAGGGGATGCAGCATGCCGTAAAAGTACAGGGTACTATCAATAAGGCAGACGATACAGATACCGGTTGGGCGGTAGAGATGGCGATTCCTTTCAGGGCTCTTACCTTGGGGAATGCAATAAATGTTCCTAAAGATAAAGACGTATGGCGTATTAACTTCTCGAGAGTGCAATGGGAAACAGATATTGTAAATGATAAGTATGTGAAAAGAAAAGATAGTGCAGGGAAGGTATTACCTGAAAATAACTGGGTATGGTCTCCTCAAGGTGTTGTCGATATGCATAGACCTGAAAGATGGGGCTATTTATTCTTTTCGAAAAACAAAGCAGGGGAAAAACAACCTCAGTTTGTATTGCCATATACTGAAAAGCAAAAACAATATTTATGGCTTGTGTACTATAAGCAGCAAGACTATAGGCGTGCGCATCAGCGTTACGCAACTAACTTTACAGAGCTAAAAATGGATAAGTCGGAATTCGATATTGATAATAAAAGAAACAAACTCGAACTGTCTTCTACCGGCAGGAGATTCGAAGTTTCTATCAAAGATGCCTCGGGTAAGAAGATTTATCTTAATGAAGAAGGATTGATAACTAAATGAAAAATAAAAAAACTATGCGAAACCATTTTAAAATTTACTGGTTGACCTTATTACTATTGCCTTTTTTGTTCTCGAATTGTACAAGCAATATTGGTAATAAGCAGGCAGAAAATACTTACAAACATTGGGTGTGGATTAACCCTCAGGATTCTGATACGGAAGAGGAACTGGCTGTGAGGTATAAAAAATATCATGATGCGGGTATTGCAGGCATTTTCTTCGAAGCCGATAGTGAGAAGCATTATAGGGCGGCAAAAGCTCAGGGATTGGAAGCTCACCGTTGGATGTGGATAATGAATAGGGGAGATGCATTGAAGACTCACCCTGAATGGGCAGCTGTAAACAGAAAGGGCGAATCGTGTGCCGATCATCCGCCGTATGTAGATTATTACAGATGGATGTGTCCTTCTCGTCCCGAGGTTGCGGAGTTTCTGACCAAAGAAGTAGAGAATGCATTGTCTAAAGATTATGTTGATGGCATCCACATGGATTATGTTCGCTTCAGTGATGTGATATTGGCGGTTAATCTGTGGGACGTTTATGGTATTGTTCAAACACAAGAATTGCCCGAATACGATTTTTGCTATTGCGATGTATGTAAGGCTAAGTTTAAAGAAAAATATCATAAAGACATAGACAGTATTCAGTATCCTCAGGAAAACCTCTCGTGGAAATCTTTCAGATACGATGCTGTAACGGCAATTGTGAATAAGATTGGAGATGTGGCAAAAGCCCATCATAAGCCGCTTACTGCTGCCGTGTTTCCGACTCCCGACGTAGCCAAGCGTTTGGTAAGACAGGATTGGACAAACTGGCCTTTGGATGCTGTTTATCCGATGATCTATCATGGTTTCTATAAAGAAGATGTACCATGGATCGGTGATGCCGTTAAGCAGGGATTGAGAGGTATAGACGGTCGTTTCCCTCTCTATGCGGGATTGTATATACCCGACTTTAAGAATAATGAAGAGATCGAAGCCGGGATAAAATATGCTTTGGAAAACGGAGCTTCGGGCATTTCTATTTTCGGAAATGTTTCTGACGAAATATTGGCTATATTGTCTAAGTATAAGCAGAAGCCCGAGAAAAAGTGAAAGGCTTCAAATAACGAAAATATAAAATAAAAGCTATAGAGAGTAAGGCGTATTGTCTTGCTCTCTTTTCTTTTATAAATTGCCTATAATGAATTATATTGTATATCTTTATGCGTCATTATTATTGTAATTAATAATGGCGGATATAAACTTAACAAAACTATTAACGTAATGAAAAAACTACTATTTTTTCTATGCGCAACTATTCTGTTTGCGTCTTGCAGCAATGATTCGGAACAAGTGCCCACAACAAGCAAAACGTATAAGGTTACGTTTGATGTATCTAACTTTAGTGTAGATGTTAAATCATTGAAAGCTGACACCTATAACAATCAACTCTTTTATATCATTTACGAGAAAGAGAGTGGCAAAGGAGTGAAAGGGTGGAAGTTTAAAGAAATGGTTGGGCAGCTAACGGAGGAACTCCCTGAAGGTAACTATTATATTGCTTTTATCTCTTATCCGACCGGAGGTATGAGCTCACTTCCAACAGAAGGAGCAATTGATGTAAAGGATAATAATTTCTATACTGACTATTTTGAGAATCCTCCTACATGGATAATGGGAAATATGGGTAGTAGATATATATACTACGAAAAGGTTAATTTCTCGGTAGCTGCGAATAACCCGGATGTGCCAATACAGGTAACCTTACAGCCGATGTGGTCTGAGGTGACCGTTGAAGTGACCGATGCCAATACATGTTCTTTGCCCGAAGGTACAACTACAATTGGCTGTGTGATTACTCCTTTTTATTCCGGAATATCCATAGCCGAAGGCATTCCTACTCGTAGCTCAGAAGTATCTTGGGGATGGGGTGACCTATGTAATACGAATATTGATAAATTTAGAGAACGCAAAATAATTACAGATAGGCATGCAACAGCAGGTAAAGATGTTACTGTGAAGCTGGTATTTGTAAGACAGATTGCTACCGGCGATACTGTTCTAGGCGAAAAGGAGATATACAAAGGAAATATCGAAGGTGGTAAACGTATAACTTTCAGAGGAGCATTAGGCAAGGCTGCAACGTCTGCAACCTTTAAAGTGTCTTTAGCAGACCTGACGGATGGAGGAATAATCCCTTTCGATTGATATATAAACGATAGATTAGAAAAGTAAAACGGCGGGTATTTTAAAATTTCCCGCCGTTTCTTCTTTTATTTTATGTTCTCTAGGGTTTTAACCAGATAATTATAGAATTTGCTTACTGTATCTATTTCTACAAACTCATCAGGAGAGTGTGCGTTTAAGATAGTAGGGCCAAACGATACAATGTCTAAACCCGGTGTGCTACCCAAAATGATACCACATTCTAATCCTGCATGTACCACTACTACATGGGCATCTTCGTTATACATATCTTTGTATAATTTAGCCATCATATTTAGCGTATCCGATTGAGCATTCGGCTGCCATCCCGGATAACCATTTTCGATGGATACCTTTGCACCTGCAAGGGCGAATACACTTTCGAGGCTTGAGCAAATTTCATCTTTGCGTGTTTCGGAAGAGCTACGAGCCAGCATTTTCGCCGAAATACGACCTGCTTCAGATTTAACAGAGGCTAAGTTTGTAGAAGTTTCTACAATGCCTTCAAAGTCGGTTAGCATGCTGATTACTCCATTTTGGCAACCAATAACAGCATTGATGACACTGTCTTGTATTTCCTCTGGGATAAGCGTTTTAGGTAGATCTGTTTTTGCTGCTTTGAATGAAAGGTTTGCCTCTACAGCTTTATATTCTTCTTTAAATATCTTTTCGTACTCTTTTACCAGTTTTAGGAAGTCTTTCTCATCTTCTTCGGGTAGAGTAACGATAGCTACAGCTTCACGAGGGATCGCATTCCTTAATGAACCGCCATCGATGGCAGACAAACGCACCTCGTAATTGCTTACTGCTTCTTTGAGGAAGTAAAACATAAGCTTGTTGGCATTTGCTCTTCCCATGTGTATTTCAGTTCCCGAGTGACCTCCTCTAAGGCCTGTAAGCGATATTTTATAAGCAATATCACCTGCTGGTACTTCTGCATCTTTAAATTCCCAGTCGGCATTAACGTCTGCACCTCCGGCGCAACCTACGCATAGCTCGCCGATCTCTTCGGTATCCAGATTCAGCAATACGTTTCCTGAAAGAAATCCTTTCTTCAATCCGCTTGCACCAACCATGCCTACCTCTTCGTCTACTGTAAACAAGGCTTCTATTTTTCCATGTTTCAGTGTCGTGTCTTCGAGGACAGCCATCATGGCGGCAGCTCCGATTCCGTTGTCTGCACCCAATGTGGTAGACTTGGCCTTTACTCGGCTGCCATCTATTTGGGTTTCTATAGGGTCTTTTGTGAAGTCATGCTTTACATTCGAGTTCTTCTGAGGAACCATATCCAAGTGCGACTGAAGTATCACTACCGGAGCTTTTTCCATTCCTTTGGTAGCAGGCTTGGTGATAACAATGTTGCCTGTTTTGTCTTGTTTTACTTCTAGTCCCAGTGATTTACCGAAATCGATGACAAATTTTGTCACCTCCTTCATCTGTCCTGTAGGGCGAGGAATCTGGGTCAGGTCGTAGAAGTGTTTCCACAACTGTTGCGGTTTTAGTTTAAGTATTTCTTTAGACATAATATGTTATGTTTTAAAATTACGAATAGTAACAAAGATAAGAATTTTCGATGAAGTCTTTTACATATATAATGAAAAGAGTAGACGGTAAACTCTTTTTTATAACTTTTTGTTATTCTTATTCTTTTCGTGCTTTTTTATTCAAAAGGTGACAAAAGTGACACTTTTCGATATGTATTTTATTGTTACTTTTTTATTCTTTAATAGCTGAGGTTTGCTTCTCTATGGAACGAAAGTACAAAGCTCTTATATTATTAGATAAATCTAAAATATAAAAGTGTAGATGTGGAAATGATGAAAGAATTATTTCTTTTGCTTTTTCAAAGCCAGCATGGCAATGCCGAACAGCCCGCAAATAATCACCCAGATAGATTGGACAGCAAACACGCCTGTAGCAAATGCCGTTGCATGTAGTTTGTCTACCCCATACAGGCTTAACGATGCTATTACTGCTATTTGCCAAGGGCCTAGTCCTCCGTTAGATGGTACTCCCATACTTATACTACTCAAGGCAAAAGCGATGAGTCCGGCGGTGATTCCCAAGTCGGCTGTAAAATCGAAAGCGAAGAATGTAATGTAGAAATAACAAAAATAAGAACCCCAGATGCCTATCGTATATAAGAATACACGCCCTTTGGTATTCATTTTCCAAATTGCTTTCAAGTCACTTGCGATACTTGACAGGAATCCTTTTATCTTACGTACAATAACATTTTCTTTGAAAAACCTAAAGACAATGTATGTGGTTATTATTGCAGCGCCGATAGCTAAGTATAATAAAGGGGACTTGAATATACCGGATATGGTATTGAATGTCGTTTGGTTTTGTTCCAGTTGCGTCAAAAAGAATTGCATGTTGAACAAAAAGGCCACCAAAGATATTATAGCAACGGTAATTGTGTCAAATATCCGATCGAGAATCATCGTTCCGAATAATTTGGAGAAAGGGATGTTATCTTCTTTTGCTATTACACCGCATCTCCATATTTCGCCCGCTCGTGGCAATGCAAAGTTTACGGCGTACCCGCCATAGATTGCATAATTGAGGTTTGATATTTTGGGAGAGTATCTCAATGGAGTAATGAAGAGAGCCCAACGATATCCCCTGATGGTATTTCCTAGAAGCCCAAAGAATAGAGAGAATAATAGTATCCCCCAATTGGCATCTTTCAATATTTCCCAAAGTTGACTCGGGTCAATTTTACTAATAAGATAATATATGATCGCAATTCCTAATCCTAGGGGTAATACGACTTTTATAAGATTGTTTAATAAAGAGCTTTTCTTTTGTGTTACAACTTCATCTGTTTCTTCCATTCTCCAAATTTAAATGTAGTGGTTTCAGAATAAAGGTCTTTTAATACGAACGATTTTCAGTAATAAATACTACCTTTGCCGCTGCAAATATAATGATAATTATAAGTATGGGGGCAGTTAAGCCGAAGAAATTCTTAGGACAGCACTTTCTCAAAGATCTGGATATTGCACGTCGGATTGCCGATACATTGGATGATTTTACCGATGTGCCGGTAATTGAGGTTGGTCCGGGAATGGGTGTGCTGACTCAATTTCTTATCGAAAAGGAGAAAGACTTGACCGTTGTTGAGATCGACCGCGATTCTGTGCCATATCTTAACGACCATTATCCTGCTTTGCATGGGCGTATAGTAGAAGGCGATTTTCTTACCCTTGATTTGTCGGCTATCTATCCGGACAAATTCTGTGTGATAGGGAATTATCCTTATAATATTTCGTCCCAGATATTTTTTAAAGTTCTTGAGTATAAAGACAAAGTTCCGTGTTGCTCAGGAATGCTCCAGAAAGAAGTTGCCGAACGTATAGCCGCTAAGCCGGGAGGCAAGACATACGGCATATTAAGTGTTTTGCTACAGGCATGGTACGATATAGAATATCTATTTACGGTGAGCGAAAAGGTATTCGACCCTCCGCCGAAAGTGAAATCCGCCGTGGTTAAGCTGGTTCGCAATAAGAGGGAACATCTGGACTGTGATGAGAAGTTGTTTAAAACTGTTGTGAAAACAGGATTTAATCAGCGTCGGAAGACCCTTAGAAACTCTATGAAGCCTCTGTTGGGAAAAGATTGCGAAGCGTATGCCGACCCTATCTTTGACGAACGACCCGAGCGCCTCTCGGTTGCAGATTTCGAAAAGTTGACAAATATAGTCTCAGCTTTTCTGCCCGGGAGAAGTAGTGAGAAGTAAAGGAAGTCCTAACACTTAAAAAAGAATAGCTCATGTCAGAAGTAAAATTATTCTATCACAAAGACAATGTTATACGAATGAGCCGTAGCATTGAATTTTTGAAAGCCACCCCTATTAAGGATTTTCTGTGGATCGACCTTAATAATGTAGATGAGGAGATAGAAAGCGAGTTAGAAGATTATCTGAAAATATATATCCAGGAAGAAGAGGAGATGGTAGAGATCGAGATGTCGTCCCGTTATATGGAGACAGCAGACTCATTGGTTGTGAATTCCAACTTCTTACTTGGAACTTTCGAAAGAGAGCCGGTTTCTTTTATCATAAAGAACAATATTCTTATTACTGTCCGCAGTGAGGACTTATCGTCCTTCCACGAGACAATAAAGAAAATCTCGGCTAATCCTAAGATGTATCCTACCGGCTATCATGTGTTTGTCGCTATTTTGGAGACACGGGTAGAACTCGATGCCGACATGATCGAACGCATGACTCAGCAGATTACGTCGTTGTCTAATAGCATCAGTATAAAAGAGGCTGACGAAGAGCTTTTGATGGAAATCAAAGACTTGCAGGAAAAGACCATGATGCTGAGGGAGAATATTATCGACAAGCAGCGGGCTGTATCGAGTATGCTCAAAAGTGAATTGATGCCAAGAGAGCTGCATGCCAGAATTACGATTCTGATAAAGGACATAAACTCACTGCTCGAACATATCCGCTTTAGCTTCGACAGGCTTGACTACCTGCAAGACACATTCCTCGGGTTTGTTAATATCGAGCAAAATAAGATCATCAAAATGTTTACCGTGATCTCCGTTATATTTATGCCGCCTACACTTATCGCAAGTATTTATGGGATGAACTTTGGAGAGATGCCCGAGCTGGAATGGAAATATGGCTACGAATTTTCTATCGGACTGATGATCGCCGCTGTTGCCGTTATTCTCTTTTATTTTAGACGACAGAAGTGGTTGTAATTATCTAAATGTAAATTGATTACTTAAATAAAGGCAGCGTTGAGATAATCAGCGTTGCCTTCTTTTTTATTTTTTCTTGTCTTTCTTTTCCTTCTTTATCTTAGGCTTTTCTTCCTGCGGTTTTGACATGGATTTCTTGGCATTCTCTATCTCTATCTTGGCTTCGTCCGTCAGTTCGGGATAGTGAAGGTCTAGTTCTTCTATTCTGTCACTGATGATTTGACCAATAATATAGCGCATAAACCACTTGTTGTCTGCCGGAATAACGTGCCAAGGAGCTTCGTCGGTCGATGTATGTGTCAGCATATCTGAATATGCCTCCATATAGTTGTCCCAGTATCCACGCTCTTTGAGATCTGCTGCCGAAAATTTCCAATTCTTAGACTCATCATTCAATCTGGCAAGAAAGCGTTTCTCCTGTTCATCGTGCGAAACATTGAGAAAGAACTTCAATACGATTGTTCCATTTTCAGTCAGATGCCTTTCAAAGTCGTTTATCTGCCTGTAACGTTTTTCCCAAAACTTATCATCGATATCTTCCGTCTTTGTGATATTGGGTAATTTTCCGTTTAATACAATCGCCGGATGAACCTTTGCTACGAGTACATCTTCGTAATGAGACCTGTTGAATATACCAATTCTTCCGCGCTCGGGTAAGCATTTATAGATGCGCCACAGATAGTCGTGGTCGAGTTCCTCAGCCGATGGTTGCTTGAAGGCAAATACCTGACAGCCTTGCGGGTTGATACCCGACATCACATGCTTGATTGTGCCATCTTTTCCCGCAGCATCCATTGCTTGAAATATGATCAGCACAGAATAGCGGTCTTGTGCATAAAGTTTATCTTGCAGTTTCGACAGTTTATCTATACTTTCTTCAAGAAGCTTTTCCCCTTTCTGTTTTGATAATCCGGCGGTGTAATCTGTTTTGAAGTTGGATACTTTATGCTTTTCTCCGGGTTTTGCAATTATCCTTTTCAGAATTTCTTTTTTCATAACTATTTAATTTATAGTTCTATTATGCTAGGAAACTTTCAATCAAAATGCAGATGCAGAAAAGCCCGAAGTTGGCGGGTATTACTGTCCATGCGCTTATCTTGTCTTTGATTAGCCTGACTGCAAGTAAAACTCCGATCAGTCCGCAAATTGTATTCAAAACCAGTATCCATTCCGGTATCTTGTAAAGATAGAGGATGTTGCCAAAGTTATAATTATATAGTAATCTGGTTAATGTTATCATAGGAATATTACTGATAATACTAAATATATGCTGGATATATTTCCAACTCAGATTACTATATTTCTTTTCTGTCATTTCCAATAATGTAAAAAGTGACAAAAGTGACAGTTTTTACCCTGTTTCTATTTGTAACCTTATTTCCCCGCTTTTTGTTTAGTATCTGTATATAAAAAGATAATTATTCTCACAGAAAATTATTTGATGACTTCAATCAGGTCGTTGAGGTCTTTTCTTACTTTTGGTTGATTCTGGAGCCAGTCGAGGTTTTCATCTTTGTATCCCAGAGGAAGAATAAATGTTGCAGAAAGGTTCTGTGTTGGTAAGTCGAGGATACGGTTCAATGCATCCCTGTCAAAGCCCTCGATAGGAAGTGTCTCAATGCGCTCGTTCGCTGCAACTGTACACGCCACTCCCAGTGCGATATAAGTTTGTTGAGAAAGCCAATTTTTCACATTGCTGCCATTTTTTTCAATAAAGAATTCTATCTTTTTTCTATATTTATCGCACCACTCTTTGCTCGGATTCCGTTTTTTGTTTATCAAATCGAAATAGTCGTCAAGGTACTTTTCTGTAATTTGTGTATATGAAGCAAATACCAGTAGGTGAGAACATCCCGTAATTGGCTGTTGCTCGCATGCTTCATTGTATATCTTTTCTTTTAATTCTTTGTTCTCTATTACAAATACTTTGAATGCCTGCATTCCCAAAGAAGTAGGGGTGAGGTTGATTGCTTCAAGTATTCTTTCTACTACATCTTGTGGAACTTTGGCTCCATTCATGCCTTTGCATGCATGTCGCCATTTAAGATCTTCTATTAAGCTCATATTATTGTTTTAGTTTAAATAGTCTGGGGGATTCGTGCTCGTTTTCTTTTTTTGATCTGAAAGTTTTATCTTACCGCACGATTCCTTTTATCTATGCTTAGTGAATGTTGTTTGTATTTTATTCTAGGCAGAGGAATTTCATTTTCCGACTGATTGATTGCTTCATGTAGCGTATCTCTCAGGGTGTGAAATTCCTCTGCCTAGAATAAAATACAAACAACATTCACTAAGCAT
>NZ_JAIXHZ010000180.1:0-14688 GCF_043392705.1 Dysgonomonas sp. Shenzhen-Wh21 | reverse complement strand
ATATCATCAAAATATTTAAGTAAGTCAAAATCGCCTAATACAGCACTCAAAGACCGTTATCCAATGGTTTTGGTATCTAATTTCTATGGAAATGTACAGTCTGTATTAGGCGATTTTGACTTACTTAAATATTTTGATGATATTATAGAATCGGCTGTTGTCGGTATAAGAAAACCCGATCCTGCCATATTTGGATTAGGCGTTGAGAAGCTTGGTCTTCCGGGCTCTTCCATTGTAGTTATTGGAGATTCTTATACGAAAGACATTGTTCCTGCTACAAAAAATGGATGCCAAACTATTTGGCTCAAAGGCTTGGGCTGGGGTGACGATGACGAAAATGCTACGGCTGATATAATTATAACGGATTTCATGGAGTTGAAATCTATCTTTCAATTAGATTGAAAGGCAATACTTGAATACATTGATAATACTATAGAGTCAGTCTGACTATCTGCTTTAGTAATGGATACCGTTTGTATGGTAGAAAAGCCCGGGTTGGGAGAATAAAGTAAAACAGATCTTCACTGAAACTATACTATTATATAGGATTTTATGAATTCGGGAGATAATATCCTGATGAAGTAAAGTCTCCGGTTTAAAGGATTACTGCGGGTTGCAGTGTATTTTAAAAATTAATTAAAAATGGAAAAAGTACAAGTGAAAGAAGCCAAGGGTAAACTTGGTATTCTAACAATTGGTGTTGGAGCTGTTGCTACAACATTCATGGCAGGAACGTTATTAACACGTAAAGGGCAAGGTGTTCCTGTAGGTTCAATTACACAGTTAGCTACAATGCGTCTGGGAAAAAGGGAAGAAAATCGCTTTCCGAAGATTAAAGACGCTGTACCTTTGGCAGATCTTAACGATGTTGTTTTCGGTGGATGGGATATCTTCGAAGAAAATGCATACGAAGCTGCAGTACACGCAGATGTGTTGACAAAAGACGACCTGAACAAGGTGAAAGACGAATTGGAAGCAATCAAACCAATGAAAGCTGTGTTCGATCAAGATTTTGTTAAACGTCTACACGGTACATGGGTAAAATCAGCTCCTACTAAATGGGAATTAGCTGAACAAGTAAAACAAGACATCCAAGATTTTAAGACAAAAAATAATTGCGATCGTATCGTAGTTATCTGGTGCGGAAGTACTGAAGTTTTCACTCCGCTTGGTGAAGTTCATAAAACATTAGCAGCATTCGAAAAAGGACTTAAGGAAAATCATAAAGATTTAGCTCCTTCAAACGTATATGCTTATGCTGTAGTGTCAATGGGTATTCCATATATCAATGGAGCACCAAACCTTACAGTAGACATTCCTGCAATGTGGGAACTAGCAGCTAAAACTCAGACTCCTATCTGTGGTAAAGACTTCAAAACTGGTCAGACTATGTTGAAGACAGTATTGTCTCCAATGTTCAAAACTCGTATGTTGGGTCTTAATGGATGGTTCTCAACCAATATTCTTGGAAACCGTGACGGAGAAGTACTGGATGATCCGGGTTCATTCAAAACGAAAGAAGAGTCGAAACTTTCAGTTATAGACAATATTCTTCAACCAGAACTGTATCCTGAACTTTATGGAAATGTTTATCATAAAGTACGTATCAATTATTATCCTCCTCGCAATGATGACAAAGAAGGATGGGATAATATTGACCTATTCGGATGGTTGGGTTACAAAATGCAAATGAAAGTGGACTTCCTTTGTAAAGACTCTATTCTTGCTGCTCCTCTATGTCTTGACCTTGTATTGTTCTCCGATTTGGCGAAACGTGCAGGTCTGAGCGGAATACAAGACTGGTTGTCTTTCTACTTCAAGAGCCCAATGCATGAACCAAGTAAGATAGCAGAGCACGATTTGTTTATCCAATATGTGAAGTTGAAAAATACACTTCGTAAAATGATTGGGGAAGAAACTGTAGATTTTATTGATTAAATAATAATCTTATAATACTGAAAGACTGTCTAGATTATCTAGGCAGTCTTTTTTTTGTTGGCATACTTTCCCAAGATAGTTTGGTACATACATTTGTGATTTTGTGAATAAGCCAAATTTTTATTTAAGACTCAACTTAATTGTTATCAAAAATAAGAAGAGGATAACCTTAGAAAAAAGTTATCCTCTTTTTGGAAAATATATAAATGTAAAGTTCAATATTGCCTGCTCCTAGTATGTTGAAGCAGATAAAGTTTCTATATTTATTAGGATATTATTTTTTTGATTATGTTTATTGTTTTCGCCTTGAAATTTAGTTAAATGAAAATAATAGATAATTTATGTTTATATTTCTTATTAACTGTAATTTCCTTAGCATAAAATAGACTAATAGTCAGGGATAAATTAGAAATCCAATCTCAAAGAAATAAGTTTTTATGTATATTTGTAGGCTTTAGTTACTCATTAAATTAACTCTCGGAATGAATATAGCACTTATAGGATATGGTAAGATGGGGCATGAGATAGAAAAGATAGCCCTGCAAAGAGGTCACAATATTGTATCAATCATTGATATGAACAATCTGGAGGAGTTTAATTCTCCGGCATTCAAAAGTGCTGATGTTGCAATCGAGTTTTCTACACCTGATAGCGCCATACAAAATTATCGTAAATGTTTTGAAGTTGGTGTTGCTGTTGTTGCAGGAACAACAGGGTGGTTAGAACATTTGGACGAAGTAAAGAGAGCTTGTGCTGAACAGGGAAAAACTTTCTTTTATGCTTCTAATTATAGTCTTGGTGTTAATATCTTTTTTGCCCTGAATAAATATTTGGCAAAGATTATGAATAACTATCCAAGCTATGAAGTAAAGATGGAAGAAGTACATCATATTCATAAATTGGATGCGCCGAGTGGAACGGCTATCACGCTGGCTGAAGATCTTATAAAGGAGGTTGACCGCAAAGAACGTTGGAGCCTGGAAGTAGAAGAAAAACAAACAGACTTGCCTATACATTGTATTCGTGAAGGAGAAGTTCCCGGAATACATGAAATAATATATGAGTCTGAAGCAGATATTATAACTATAAAGCACGATGCTAAAAGCCGTGTGGGTTTTGCTCTTGGTGCAGTGTTGGCTGCCGAATTTACCAATGGTAAAAAAGGATTCCTTGGAATGGGTGATATGCTCAAATTTTAAAATAAGATATGGAAAAGAAGTCTTCGAATCAGCAAAATAAAAGAGAACGCCGCAAACCGGGGATGAAGCAATGGATATATGCCATTCTAGCAAGTGTTTGCTGTATTGCGTTTGTTATCTGGACCGGGTATTGGGCTGTATTGATCCTGATCCCTGTTTTTATCGATATATACATCACTAAATTTGTTCCTTGGGGTAGATGGAAACAATCTAACAACCGTCAAGTGAAGAGTATCCTCGATTGGGTCGATGCTATCCTTTTTGCACTGGTAGGAGTGTATTTTATAAATACTTTCTTTTTCCAAAACTATCAGATTCCATCTTCATCCTTAGAGAAATCTCTTTTAGTCGGTGATTTCCTATGTGTTAGCAAACTGAGCTATGGAGCGCGTTCTCCAATGACTCCGTTTTCGTTACCGTTGATGCAGCATACTTTTCCTTTCTTTGGATTTAAGTCATATCTTGAAAAACCACAGCTAGAATACAAACGATTCAAAGGAACAGGGCATATCGAGCGTAATGATATAGTTGTTTTCAACTATCCATCGGGAGATACTGTGGCTTCAAAATTTCAGGAAGTAGATTACTATGTTTTGTGCAAAGAAGCCGGAAGAAGCCAAGTTTGGACAAATAAGAATACATACGGCGACATACTTTATCGCCCTGTAGACAGACGAGAAAATTATGTAAAGCGCTGTATCGGATTGCCAGGCGAAACAATCTCTATCGTGGGTGATACTGTTTATATCAATGGTAAACCAATAGAAAGTCCTGAAAAAATGCAGTTGTTATATTGTGTGCAAACCAATGGGACAGATATATCTTCGGCTGCTTTCGATGATTTGGGATTAAGCCAGGAAGACAAAAAGAGAATAGGAATGTATCAGGATTTGGGCGAAGTGGATAGCCTTTCGTATGTGAGGGCAATTTTTCCTAAGGCTAAAAATGGAAATCCAGGACTCTTATATACTGGTGTAAATATGACTAAAGAAATGGTGGAGGAAATGAAACAAAAGCCATTTGTAGAAAAAGTAATTCCTCTAAATCAGTTTTATAAGTTGGCTAATAGAATGGGGCAAAAGTTTGTACAGCCTACTATTTATCCCATCACTTATGACATGCAAACACAACCTGGAGATTTGCATCCTCTATGGATACCTAAAAAAGGTGAAACAATTAAGTTTGATACTGATGTAGATCGTAAGGTAGCAACATATATACGTTGTATAAAGAATTATGAACTAAACGATTTTGACTATCGTGATGGAAAAGTTTACATTAATGGGCAGCAGGCTGATTCTTATACATTCAAATTGGATTATTACTTTATGATGGGAGACAACAGAGATAATTCGGCCGATTCGCGTGTTTGGGGATTTGTTCCTGAAGATCATGTTGTAGGTAAACCTTTGTTTATATGGCTCTCTTTGGATAAAGATAAGAACGGAATACGCTGGAACAGACTTTTCACATCCGGCAATAAAAAATAATAAGCTAAAATTGGGGATTGAAAAATGTCTTCAAAAAAGAAAAATATCTATACATATTTGGGCAAAGTGATTCTGATTACTTTGCTCATTGTGTTATTTATACGAACTTTTTTTGTAGAGTCATATACTATATCCTCATCTCAGATGCAAACATCTCTTCAGAAAGGTGATCAGGTACTTATTGATAAAACATCATACGGTGTTCGTTTGCCTATTACGATATTAACTGTTCCGTTTACTTTTGATAAAATATTTGGAGTTCGCTCATATCTCACATCTATAGAAGCTCCTTACAAAAGAATACTCGAGAAAAAGATTGAAAGAAACGATATTGTCTTGTTCAACAATCCGATGGATATTGGTAAGCCATTGGATAAGAAGGATCTCATCGTCAGCCGTTGTATTGCAATGCCCGGTGATACCGTTTCAGTAGAAAAAGGACTTCTATCCCTTAATCGTATAAATCATATTGCTTCTCCCGACCTTATGAATGAATATTCTATGCATATTCTCTCTTTAAAGGATATACAGGCTATAATGGAAGAGCATAATATTCCTATTCGTAGCTTGAAGCATAGAGCAGATACAATAAGTATTCTCCTGAATAAATTAGAGGCTTTTATTATTAATGAAAATATAGAAGACTCCACTGTATCTATATGTTGTAAGACCGATACAACTCAAAATTATCATTTGATAGTACCGTCGAAGGGTAAACTTATAAGTGTTAATAGTCTGAATATTAACATGTATAAGCAGCTAATACTGCAAGAACAGGAAGGTAATGCCCATGTTATTAATGATAAGTTATACATCGGGGGAAAAGAGCAGACAACTTATACGTTTCAAGACGATTACTATTGGATGTTGTCAGACAATACGAATGATGCATTAGATTCTCGTATGTTGGGCTTTATCCCTTTTAAGAATATAATAGGCAAAGTTCGTTTTATCTGGTATAGCTCTCATGATGGAAACATAAGAAAAGAACGTTGTTTTACTTCTGTAAATTGATTCTGTAATGAATATATATCTTTCATCGGCCTATTTGGCACCTATTCAGTATTATGCAAAATTTGTGCAGGGAGACCATATATTTATTGAGCAGAATGAGAATTACACAAAACAGTCGTATCGCAATCGCAGTATGATTGTTTCGGCTAATGAACCTATTCCTTTATCTATCCCTGTCGTTCATTCATCTTCCGAAAAAATATTGACGAAGGATATTCGTATTGCTGATCATGGCAATTGGCAGCATATGCATTGGAATGCGATTGTTTCGGCTTACAACTCAACTCCTTTTTTTGAATACTATCAGGATGATTTTCATCCGTTTTATCATAAGAAATATTCTTTTTTATTCGATTTTAATGAAGAACTGCGAATTCTTATTCTGGGTTTGCTCAATATGGAATTGCCTGTGATAGAATACACATCCGAATATAAGACGGCATTTGAAGATCATGAGCTCGATATGCGGGATGTGATTCACCCGAAGAAAGATTTGTCGCTAGATCCTTCCTTTGTGTCAATTCCTTATTATCAGGTTTTTGAACAAAAACTAGGGTTTGTGGAAAATATGAGTATTGTGGATTTGCTTTTTAATATGGGAAATGAAAGTCAATTGATTTTAAACAACTCTTTCCACAGATAAGCGTTCTGTTAAAGTATTTTATAACCCTATTTACCTATTTATCTATAAAACATCGTATTTTTGCGTTAAATTAAATAAAACATGGTACAGTCCATAAAGAAATATATCTCATTATCACTTGTTTTAGTAGTCACTATTTTGATCGCTGTAGCCTGTGCAAATATGGCTACGCCAACAGGAGGACCGGTTGATCTCGACCCTCCGAAGGTGGTACGTAGTTCGCCGGGTTTTAATGCAACTCGTGTGGCGAAAGGAAAAATAACGATAGATTTTGATGAGAATGTAACAATAAAGAATCCTTCGGAGAATGTGATTATCACCCCTCCGCAAAAAGCTTTTCCAATTATACACTCCGTAAACAGGCGGGTAACAGTAGAATTGCGAGATACTCTTATGCCGAATACTACTTACACAGTAGATTTTACGGATGCCATTGTAGATAATAATGAGGAGAATCCTTTAGAAAATTTTTCATATTCCTTTTCTACAGGAGATGTTGTTGACTCTTTGGCTATTTCCGGTAAGGTGATAACCGCAGATAACCTTGAGCCGGTGAAAGGAATTTTTGTCGGATTGCATGCCAATCTGGAAGATTCTGCTTTTACCAAACTGAAATTTGATCGTATCGGGCGTACCAATAGTGCCGGGGTATTTTCTATTAAGGGTGTAGCACCGGGGAAATATAAGATATACGCTTTGGCTGATGCCAACAGAGATTATATGTATGATAATCCTGCTGAGGCGATAGCTTTTATGGAAACTATAATCGAACCTACATCAGAAAGGGCTCTAAGGACTGATACCATATTTATAGAGCATGATCATGATCACGATCATGAAGCTGAAACTGCAAAGAATCAAAAACAAACACCCAAGAAAGAGATTGATACGATTAAAACAGTAGAATATACACGCTTCTTACCCGATAATATCGTTTTGAGATCTTTTAAATCGGGTTTTCAACGACAATATCTGCAAAAACATGAGCGTACACCAAATCAGCTTTCGCTGTTCTTTGGTGCACCAACAACAATGCCGGAAGTAGAGCCTCTCAATTTTAACAAAGAGAATTGGGCTATATTAGAAAAAACACCAAAGAATGATACCCTGATCTATTGGATGAAAGATAAAGCTCTGATGGCTCATGATACTCTTATGCTGCGTGTATCTTATATGAAGACAGACTCTTTAAACCAGTTAATCCCAACAACGGATACATTGAAGTTTATAGACCGTACTCGAAAGAAAGATAAAGATAAAGAAGAAAAAGAAAAGGAGAAAGAGAAGAAAAAGCTTAAAGAGGGAGAAGAGCTCCCAATTACCTTCTTAACGATTAATAATAATTTGAATTCTTCGTGGGATACCTATAAAAATATTCAGTTAGAATTTAATGAGCCTATTACGACAGATTCTCTGATAAGTAAAATCGTACTTCGCCAGAAGAAAGATAGTATATATAGCGACATTCCTGTTCAACTTGTTGTAGATTCTGTGAATCCACGAAAATATTCTATCAAAAATCGATGGACGTATGGCTCAGAATATCAGATGAGGATAGATTCGGCTTCAATTTATAGTATCTACGGATTATGGAATAATAAGCTGGAACAGAACTTTAAAGTGAAGAATGAAGATCAGTACGGACAATTGGCTATATGGGTGGAAGGCGTAGATAGTATTCCTTCTTTTATGGAAATTTTAGATAAGTCGGATAAACCAATTCGTAAATCCAGAGTCATAGATAATGTTGCGGTTTTTAAAGACGTTGATCCCGGAACATATTATGCTCGTATTGTCCTCGATAGGAATAATAATGGAGTTTGGGATACGGGAGATTATGATATGAAACTTCAACCCGAACTGGTTTACTATCTGGGCAAAGCAATCGAAGTAAAGGCTAACTTTGAGATTGAAGAGAATAACCCCGCTTGGAGGATTAATCCGAATAGCATGGATAGTCAGAAACCGTTGGATATAACGAAACAGAAACCCGAGGATAAAGAAGCGCGAAAGAAAAAACTAGAGGAAAAAGACGCTAAAAATCAACGGACTAGAAACCAAAATAATACTACTACCCAGCAGGGGAATACGACAGGTAGGAATAGAAATAGTTCTAATAATAGCTACAACAATACGAATAGCTTTTAATTAAAAACTTGGCAAACTATAAAATAAAAGTTATGGTGAAAAAAATTACAGGAATCATAATTATGCTTTCAGCTTTATTCGGCTTGAATGCAAATGCTCAATGTAAATTAAATAATACATTTTTTCAGGCAGGAGAGGATTTGTCTTATGATCTTTATTTCAAATACGGAATCATTTATACAAAAGCCGGTACTTCCTCGCTGAAAACCATTTCGGAAAAGTATAATGGCACTGACGCTTACAAAATGACATTGATGGCTCAGTCTACGGGAACTGTCCGTAAAGTATTTGCGTTAAACGATACTTTGTCGTGCTATACAACCAAAGACCTTGTGCCGTTGGCATATATCAAGGATGCATTTGAGGGAAAGGACTATACAAAAGAAGAGGTGCGCTATACGTATACCGGAAACAATGTTATTATAAGAGCAAAGCGCCACAAAAATGGATCTTTCCGTTTTGATGAGACCTTGACATCTTCTTCGTGTATATATGATATGATGAGTGTGGTTTTTTATGCTCGAACTTTAGATTTTTCTTCGATGAGAAAAGGACAAACAACAAAAACAGACTTTATCTCGGGAAAGAAAAAAGTAAATATGATTATAGAATACGATGGTATAGAAACCGTTGAAGCCAATGATAAAAATAAATACAGCTGCATAAAACTTGTATTGAGTATCATGGATGATGCCTTCAGCGATAAAAAAGAAGCCATGAAGGTATATATTACAAATGATAATAACCGCATGCCTGTACGCCTTGACTCGAAGCTGAATATCGGTTCTACAAGAGCAATTCTAAAGAGTTATAAGGGAAATAAACATCCGGTATCGACAGTAAGATAGATATATGATTTCTATAAAATACAAGGGGTTGGTTCTTACGGATCAACCTTTTTTTATGCTCTGTTTTGCAATAGAATAAGATGATTATTGCTCTTTAAATGCTAGATAAGTCCAAACCGGATAATGATCGGAATATTTAATTTTGTCAACCGTACAGTTGTATGACTGAAAAGCCATAGAGTGCATGATGAAATCTATTCGGAACCAGAATTTGTTTTCATGATAGGTGATGCCTTGTCCAAAACCAGTGTTCGCATAAGAGTCTACAAGGTTATCTCCTTTGATTGTATAATAAGCGTAAGAGATAGGTGAGTCGTTAAAATCTCCGCATACAATAGTAGCATCTGTTTCCTGTTTGTCTATGATCGAGCGTATTATTTTAGCTTGTGCTTCTCTTATCTTATAAGCTGCACCTAACCGGGTTTGTACATTCATAGCTACCTCTCCGATCATCTCTCTATCTCTCGTTTTGAAGAATTCTTTGTATAGTTTCTTGTCTTCAGATGTTATTCGGTTCGACTCCAAATGATTATTTACAAGTGTTACCTTTCTCTTATTGATCTTTAATTCATACATAGCAGATCCATTGTATGAACTTTCTAACGGGAGACGCTCAGCCTTCTCTATCGGGAATTTAGAAAAACAGGCTAATCCATATATAAGGTTTCCTCGCGATGATCCCAGCTTTATGATTCTGCTATAAGGATAATCTTTCAACTTTTGTTTTATTTCCGCCTCCGATATTATACTCTTCTTGTTCTTGCCGTTGGCGGGTGATACAGCAAATTCCTGCAAACAAATTATGTCTGCATTGCAGTTGACCAAGTATTCCAATATAGGATTGTTTCTTGCAGCTTCACCTTTCGACCAATTGAAAGCACGCACATTGTATGTGAGTACTTTTATATGCTTCTGAGGGATATCTTTTTCTTTTGTTTTAAAGTGAATTGGATAGCATGTTAATATAGGTTGCCAGAATGCACATATTGCAATCAGTTGAACCAGTGCATATTTCCATCGGAAGGTAATAACCCAAAGTATCAGATACAGGATGTTTATAAATAGGATAATAGGAAAGCCGAGCCCCAGATAAGCGATAAATGTAACTCGAGATGGAACTACATACCATGCAAGAGTTGACAAGATGAGTATGATAATAGCGATTAGGTTGGTAGCGAATACAGTATATTTGATAAATCGACCAACTCTAATCTTGGATAATTTATTTTTTACTCGCATCAAATAGCTGTTTTTTTTCGTCTGAGCTAAGGCTGCTATAACCCGAAGCTTTTATTTTGTCCAGAATACGATCTATCTCCTCTGTTTCTTTATGGCGACGTTGATTATATTGCTGGTCGGTTTCAGGTCTTTTGTATTTAACCTTCATCTTCTTTTTATAGCTTGGTTTGGTTAGGTTAGCAACAGAGTCGATTATTTTGTTTATCCATCGGGTTATGTCTTTCCCTTTCAGGTATTGTTTAGCAAATAGATAACCCATCAGGGCTCCTCCTATATGAGCGATATGTCCTCCGGGATTTGTATTGCTGTCTAGCGATATAAAATCAATAACGAAAAGGAAAAGTGCGATATAGATAATCTTTACACGGAACACCATGAAAAGGCTTACTTCGGCATTAGGCCTGTAGAAGGCAGAAGCAAAGATAATAGCCATGACTGAAGCCGATGCTCCTATCATTGGGGGATGATTCATTTCCAAATAATATGGTATCGTGTTGAATGATATGATATACAATATAGCACCTGCCAAACCTCCCAGCAAATACAGGCTTCCCAGATTTTTAGGATTGAAATAACTCAGGAATATCTGCCCAAACCAGAAGAGCATAAGCATATTGAACAGTATATGGAAGAAGTCGAGATGGACAATCATATAGGTCAATAATGTCCACGGACGTTTTATCAGTAGAGAGAGGTCTGATGTTACCGCAATGTAAGGTATTAAGTTAAATGTTTCGATCTTAAATAACTTACCTATAATACCGATAACAGAAAGAATCAAGAATACAGCGATATTAATGATTATAAGCTGTATGAGTATATCTTTCTGCTTAAACCGATATTTAATATTCTCTAAAATTGTGCCCATTTGCTTTTCCTTTCTTACGCCAGTAAAGTATTATGAAAAATCCGGTGATCAATCCCCCTAAATGCGCAAAGTGTGCGACATTATCTCCTGCACTATTTGCAATTCCTAAAAAGAGCTCAATTACTCCGTATCCTATAACAAACCATTTTGCTTTTATCGGTACAGGGAAGAAAAGCATCATTAGCTCAACATTAGGGAATAACATACCAAAAGCAACCAATATTCCGAATACTGCACCGGAAGCTCCTAATGTTGGGGGCAGTATGTTGTAGAAATCTTGTTTGTTAATTATTTGTTCTCCTATATTTACATTTATTATTGCTGAGTTAAATACAATTTCTCTGTATTCTATTGCATATACTAACTCTTGTGCTACTGCTGCTCCTATTCCAGTTAATAAATAGTATACAAGGAATCTCTTCGGCCCCCATACCATTTCAAGTGTTCTACCGAACATATAAACAGCAAACATATTAAAAAATAAATGGGCGGGGCTAGATGGATCATGCAGAAACATGTAAGTGATTATTTGATGAGGCATAAAAAGATCTGACTCAAAAAAGTGTAGCGCCAGGTATTTATCTATTTCTATAACCCTACCTAATAAAAACTGAGCTAGCCATACTAGTATATTAATGATGAGAAGGTTTCGGGTAACTACCGGAATCGAACTCATGAATCCCGAGCTATTTTGATTCATCTTGATATCTTGTTTTTTCGTTTCAAAAGCCCAAAATTACAGATATTTTTTGTTTTTCTTGAGGAAAATCACTTTACGTTTAGATATTTTCTGAATTCTAATGAGTTTTTCCTATTTTTTTTTATGATTATTAAATAAAACACTTATATTTGAGTGCCAGAACTAGAAATGTATTCAAAAAACAATTCGGTTATATAATGTTTAATTAAATCATTTACATTCAATTATTATGAACAAGACAGAACTTATCAATGCAATTGCTGAAAAATCAGGATTGAGCAAAGTTGATTCTAAAAAAGCTCTTGAAGCCTTTATTGAATCAGTAACAGAAGAAGTGAAAAAAGATGGCAAAGTAGCCCTAGTTGGTTTCGGTACATTCTCTGTAACTCAAAAAGCAGCAAGAAAAGGAATTAACCCTAGAACTAAAGCTGTTATCAATATTCCAGCTAAGAAAACTGTTAAGTTTAAAGCTGGTGCTGATTTAGCTGCACTATAATTGATTAAAAAAAGAAAAAAGAAGTAGGGAATAATCTTTCCTACTTTTTTTTATGCCCTAAAACTACCTTATAGGGTACTTTTTTCTTAGCTTTGCAACCTGAATAAGTAATTTTCAAAATCATATATGAAGCTAGAGATAAGATTACAGGAGGTAATAATTAGTGCTATAGATTCGCTCTATGGACAAGTGGTGACAGCAGGGCAGCTTTCTTTACAAAAAACAAAGAAAGAGTTTGAAGGTCACTATACTTTAGTTGTATTTCCTTTTCTGAAAATGTCGAAGAAAGGACCTGAGCAAACAGCACAGGAGATAGGAGAGTGGCTTAAAGCGAATACATCGGAGGTAAGTAGCTTTAATGTGATCAAAGGATTTCTTAATCTTACCATTGCTACTACTTGCTGGATTGATGTGTTAAATGAAGTTCATACCGTAGAAAATTATGGCATAACAAAGGCTGATGATAATTCTCCTCTGGTAATGGTAGAGTATTCATCTCCAAATACAAACAAACCTCTACATCTGGGACATATACGAAACAACCTGTTGGGGTTTGCTCTGTCCGAAGTGTTAAAAGCAAATGGAAACAGAGTTGTAAAAACAAATATAGTAAATGATCGGGGAATCCATATCTGTAAATCGATGCTCGCTTGGCAGAAATGGGGAAATGGAGAAACTCCTGAATCTAGTGGCAAGAAAGGCGATCACCTCGTTGGTGATTACTATGTAATGTTCGATAAACATTACAAAGCAGAACTTGCAGAATTACAATCTAAAGGTCTGTCTAAAGAAGAGGCCGAGGCTCAGTCTACATTGATGGCCGAGGCTCGCAATATGCTTCGTCTTTGGGAGGCCGGAGACCTTGAAGTAGTTTCGTTGTGGGAAAATATGAATAGTTGGGTTTATGCCGGATTTGACGAAACATATAAGCGTCTGGGCGTAGACTTTGATAAGATATACTACGAATCTCAAACTTATCTAGACGGTAAGGAAACCGTACTTGAAGGTTTGCAAAAGGATATCTTTTATAAGAAAGAGGATGGGTCTGTATGGGCAGATCTTACCGCAGATGGATTAGATCACAAGTTGCTGCTCCGTAGCGATGGTACTTCTGTGTATATGACACAGGATATAGGTACGGCTAAGTTGCGCTTCGATGATTTTCCGATCAATACAATGGTATATGTTGTAGGTAATGAGCAAAATTATCACTTCCAGGTACTGTCTATCCTTTTAGATAAATTAGGCTTTGAGTTTGGAAAAGGCCTTGTGCATTTCTCTTATGGAATGGTGGAATTGCCCGAGGGCAAAATGAAATCGCGTGAAGGTACTGTTGTAGATGCCGACGATCTGGTTGATGAAATGATTGCAACAGCAAAAGAAACATCGCAAGAGCTTGGTAAGCTTGATGGGGTAAGTGAAGAAGAGGCTAATAACATTGCCCGTATGGTGGGTATGGGTGCTCTGAAATACTTTATCTTGAAAGTAGACCCTAAAAAGAATATGACTTTCAATCCAAAGGAATCGATTGATTTTAATGGTAATACAGGTCCGTTTATTCAATATACACATGCACGTATACAATCGATACTGCGTAAGGCTGCAGAACAAGGAATCTCTATTCCGACAACACTCTCTGCTGATATCTCGCTAAGTGTAAAAGAAGAAGGTCTTGTGCAACAAGTTGCCGAATACGCATCAATTGTAAAACAGGCGGGAGATGAATATAATCCGGCTCTGATCGCAAATTATATATATGATTTGGTAAAAGAATACAATCAGTTTTACCACGACTATACTATCCTAAAAGAAGAAAATACAGATTTGAAGAATTTCAGGCTGATACTTTCCGATAACGTAGGGCGTGTAGTGAAAAGTGGAATGTCTCTCTTAGGTATTGAAGTTCCCGACAGAATGTAAAGCTGACAAGATAAAAACAAAACTAAAAAGAGGTTACTTATTCAGTAGCCTCTTTTTCTATATCATGTCCCGTCCTAAAATAGGTTGACACAAAACTGACTTATTTATGACACATTCCGAGATCAAGCAAAATCGGCGTAAACAGAGCGATTATCCACTCCCCTTTAAATTACAGGTTATCCGTC
>NZ_JAIXHZ010000179.1:0-3977 GCF_043392705.1 Dysgonomonas sp. Shenzhen-Wh21 | reverse complement strand
ACTACCGAAAAACCAAAATGTGTGGTAGAGGAAATGACTAAAATATATTACACCACGAACGCTAATGTGCATCGTGGTGTACATTATTTAAGCCAGCAAGCTACAGATCTGGCTGAAGAATCGAGAGTGGTGGTGCAACAATTCATCAACTCTAAACATAGCCACGAGATTATTTTTACAAGAGGCACTACAGAGTCGATAAATCTTGTTGCTCATAGTTTTTGCCGCCAATTTTGCAATGAGGGTGACGAAATTATTATTTCGGCAATGGAACATCATGCCAATATTGTATCGTGGCAATTGCAAGAGCCAATACGAGGAATCAAGCTTAAAGTAATTCCTATCAACGATAAGGGGGAATTGATGTTGGACGAAATGGAGAAACTTATTTCACCAAAAACACGTCTGATATCGGTTACACATGTCTCTAATGTATTGGGCACTGTAAATCCTGTTGATCAAATAACAGAAATTGCTCACAAACATAATATTCCTGTGCTGATAGATGCAGCTCAGTCGGTTCAGCATATGGCGCTGGATGTACAAAAGCTGGACTGTGATTTTCTTGTTTTCTCAGGACATAAGGTTTATGGCCCGAATGGAGTAGGTGTCTTGTATGGTAAAGAAAAATGGCTCAATCAGATGCCGCCTTATCAGGGTGGGGGTGAAATGATAAAAACGGTTTCCTTTAAAGGGACTACATTCAACGAGTTACCATTTAAATTTGAGGCCGGAACCCCTGATTATCCGGGTGTGATAGCGTTGGCCACAGCATTGAAATACATAAAAAATATTGGGCTTGACTCAATAAAAGCATACGAAGATGAGTTATTAAGATATTGTACTGATGAATTACTGAAAATAGAAGGTTTGCGAATATATGGAACTTCGGATAAGAAAAGTAGCGTAATCTCGTTTTTGGTAGATAATATTCATCATTATGATATGGGAATGCTTTTAGATAAAATGGGAATAGCCGTTCGTACAGGTCATCACTGCGCTCAACCTCTTATGGATGAGTTGGGTGTGGACGGTACAGTGAGAGCATCATTGGCATTCTACAATACAAAAGAAGAGATTGATCAGTTGGTAATGGGAGTGAAAAAGGTTGCTTCGATGTTTCGCTAAACTGATCGTGAATCTCAAAAAAATATAATTGTAAAAGTTTATTTTTAAATTATAAAAGCTTTGTGTAAATTTGCAAACTAATTTTTGAGTAGAATGAAGATACGAATCCTGTGTACCTTATTATTAGCAATGCTGCTTGCATCATGCGGCGAATATAATAAAATATTGAAAAGCCGTGATGCCGAGTTAAAGTATGAATATGCTAAGAAATACTTCGATCAAAAGAAATATGGAAGAACAATCACCTTGCTAGATGAGATTTTATCTGCATATACAGGGTCTTCCAAAGAGCAGGAAATATTGTATCTGTTGGCCCAGTCCTATTTCTATGATAAAGATTATACAACAGCTACTCAATATTATACCCGATATTATAATAAATTTCCGAAGGGCGAATTTACCGAGTTGGCACGATTTAACTCTGCTTACGGATTGTATCTCGATTCTCCGGATGCCAGGTTAGACCAAACAAGTACCTATAAAGGAATTCAGGAATTTCAAAACTTTTTGGAATATTTTCCTCAAAGCGAAAAGGCTCCCGAAGCTCAGGATCTGATGTTTAAACTTCAAGAGAAGTTAGCATACAAAGAGTTTCTTGCCGCACGCTTATATTACAACTTGGGACTTTATAATAGAGAAAATTATTATGAATCTTGCGTAGTAACTGCACGTGAGGCTCTAAAATCTTATCCTTTTTCTGAATTTACAGAAGAATTCCAGATTTTGATTGTTAGAGCGAGATTTGAACAAGCCGTTTACAGTGTTGAAGAAAAGAAGCCTGTACGTTACAGGGATTTAATGGACGAACACTTCAATTATAAAAACATGTTTCCTAATGGTAAGTACACTAAAGAAAGTGAACGTTACTATCGTGCAGCGTTAAAAGCATTAGGTCAGGAAGTAGATGATGCAACAAACGAAGCTGTTCAACAAGAGCTGAAGAAATAAATAATCGAAAAAAACAATATAATTATATTTTAAAATCATTATGGATTATAGAAAAACAAATGCAGCAAGCAATACGATTACCAGAGATATGATGTCTTTGTCTGAAGACACCGGTAATGTATATGAAACTGTTAGAATTATCGCTAAGCGTTCTAACCAGATTTCTGTTGAAATGAAACAGGATTTGGATAAGAAACTACAGGAATTTGCTTCATATAACGATAATCTGGAAGAAGTTTTCGAAAACAGAGAACAAATAGAAATCTCTCGTTACTACGAAAAACTACCAAAGCCAACGCTTATCGCTGCACAGGAATATACAGAAGGTAAACTTTATTACAGAAATCCTAGTAAGGATAAAGATAATTTCTAATATAGAATGATACAGCGTATACAGTCGATTTTTCTCCTTCTTACAACGATATTGATGGGGGCTACTTTTGTGATTCCATCGCTTGAAATAACGAGTGAAGGTCTTAAATTTTCAAGTATATTGTTTAATTCTTTGGGAATATTTGACAACTCAATATCTTATCATGCTTGGGGAGCGGCTATCTTTTGTGCTCTATCCGCGATCGTAGCTTTTCTAAATATATTTCTGTATAATAAAAGAAAGTTACAAATAAAATTGGGATTATTTACGGCTTTGTTGATAGCTATATATTATGTGACTGCCGCGTTTTATGTAAATGCATTCTTAGATAAGATTACTTCAGGATATTCCTTAAATATTCAACTTGGAATTATTTTCCCTGTATTAGCACTGATCTTTGATTTACTTGCTGTTTCACGTATAAAGAAAGACGAAAAGCTTGTGAAATCTTTAGACCGCATACGATAAGCTGTCACATTAATTTGAAGTAAGCATACATATTCGTTTTTGATATTATTTAATATCAATTGCGGATATAAGTAATATAAGAGACATTTACACCCTTTTTCCTAAAAGCCCCTTAAAGGATATTTAAATAGGAAAAAGGGTGTAATGATATTATAAATGAAGTGAAATTCTTCAATCTTCAGTATTGCCTGTAATATCATAAATCTCTTTAATCTTATCAAGCTCGCCGTCCATATCGAAGTAAAGATCATGGAGTTGGGCATCCTTGATATCAAATACCCATCCGGCAACCTTAGGATATCCTTTTTCGTAATAAGACTTTTGAACTTCGCCCATTTTGATTATGTTGCGGCATTGTTCATATGTATTAAGTTCTACAAGTCGCCTATGTCTGGCTCCGATATCATTAATAGCAGCCAGTTCCTCTTTATGTAGATGGTAGACGTCTCGTATACTTCGCAGCCAAGGGTTAAGTATCCCATAGTCCGACTTTTTCATTGCCGCTTCTATCCCTCCACAACCATAGTGACCACAAACAATAATAAATTTAACTTTCAGGTATTCGACTCCGTAGTTGATAACGGAAAGAGCACTTAGGTCAGTGGCTATAACCATGTTTGCGATATTACGATGGATAAAAACCTCTCCTGGCTTTAATCCCATAACCTGATTGGGGTGTACCCTGCTATCAGAACATCCGATATATAGAAAATCAGGATGTTGGTCAGCTGCTAATAACTTAAATAATCCGGGATTGTCTATCTTATTTTTTTCTATCCATTTGTTATTAGCCTCAAATATTCGATTATATTTTTCTTGATCAGACATGTATTCTTTTTTAGTTTGTACCCAAAGATAATATTTATTATTTTAAAGTTGTTCAAAGATATTCGAAGAGCTACAGAGTAGGGAATGTTTATAATACCCTTTAATTATACTTCGGTATGATTCGCATAGCCAAAGTCGATAGAGTTTAATCTATGTAAATCTCATAAATTCCGAAACTTTTAAATCTAAACATTGTTGCAGTGTTCTACACTATAACTCATTTTTTATTCAT